>JAESSK010000262.1 GCA_016764155.1 Rhizobiaceae bacterium | reverse complement strand
GAATGTTACGATTTCTCCGCGCAATTTCACGCCGAAACGAACGGTATAAGTGGAATTCACCACTTTGATTTTTTCTCTCAGACCATCTGACATGTCCATATATTCGCATGCGCGGTCAAAGAGTATGTTGACGCTGTCGCTAAAGCTTGGTTCAGAATCTGTTGAATGGGGATCGGCCATGGTTATCCTCCGTAGGCTAAATAAAGGAACGCAGCACTATTTAGAATCAAAGCGTATCACAGCAGTTCATGATCGCAAGCACATCCAAAGAATTCCTCTCAATCGAAGCTAATTGGCAAGTTTGAGACAAGTATATTGGCGGCTTGGCAGCTTAGGCCAGATTAACCTGTTCAAGCCATGTCCAGAAAGCGGTAGCACTGGGGGAATCGATATGAACGCGCAGTTTGTTTGCTTCTTCGTGGCGATAAACCAAGGCATTCAATTTTGAAAACTGCATTGCTGCGGATTTGCTTTCGCCGTTCCAAGGTAGGGTCGAAGCGCGGGCAAAAACCTGATTACAATCTTCGCCGCTGATTTCGAACACTGCATATAAATCATCCGCGCATGAGGTGGCGAAGCCAGCCTCTTGCCAGCCAAAGGGTTGCTTTGTGGACTTGTCAGAGATGTGCAATATCCTGTCGCGCGAAATTTGGATGGTGTAATCGTTTCCCTTAACAATTGGTCCCCAGCCCATAGGCTTTCTTTTAACTGGAGCCTTATCGATCGCGCCGCTGATCAAGGTTTGATGCAAGCCAAACACGCGCTTGACTGAAAAGCCCGCTGTTTCAATTGTCTGGTTTTCCCAATCAGGAACCCGCGCCCATTTTTTAGCAAAATCACGCATTGAGCCGCTCCATGGTTGGATCAAAGAAGCATGGGGCGCAAATGGTTGCTTTTACGCTTTGTCCCATGTGCCAGATTTCAATTTCCTCACCCATGCGCGCGAGTCCACGCTCGATCAGTGCAAGCGCAATGGGCGTATCGATATTCGGGCTTAGATAGCTTGAGGTGACATAGCCGATGCTGCGCTTCTTATCGCCGTCGCGCTCTATCCCGTGGGCACCTGTTACTAGCATTTCATTGCCCTTTGGCACTTGCAGGCCGACCAGTTGGCGGCGGCTTTTGTCTTTGGCATTTTCGGTGAAGAGCGATCTCTTGCCGAGGTATTCGCCCTTCTTTTTGGCCAATGGGCCGGTGAGGCCCAAATCCTGCGGCATGGTGGTGCCATCGGTATCCTTACCAATGATGATGAAGCCTTTTTCTCCGCGAAGGACGGACATGGCTTCTACGCCGATGGTTACAGCATCGAATTCGGCTCCAGCCTCGTGCAACTGGTTCCAGAGAACTTCTGCTTTATGGGCGGGAACGGCAACTTCATAGCTTCTGTCGCCTGAAAAACTCACGCGGGATATGCGGGCATCAGCGCCGTCAAATTTGCCGATTCTGATCGACATATGGGCGAAAGCTTCATCCCCGAGATCAATGTTGAAATCAATTTTTTCCAACAATGCTGCCGATTTTGGCCCAGTGATGGTGAGCGTTGCCCATTGGCTGGTGGCGTTATGGATTGCAATTTTTTCCGGATCGAACTGATCCTGCCGCCACATCTCCAAACGACGGTGCACTCCGTCCACATGGCTCGATGAACAAGACACAATGAAATGGCCTTCGGAAAGGCGCGCCAACACGCCATCATCATAAATCACGCCGCCCTCGGTGAGCATGAAAGCGTAGCGNATTTTNCCGGGCNTCAANGTGGAGACGGTNTTATAATAATGGAAATCGAGGAATTTGGCGGCNTCCGGCCCCATCACTTCGATTTTCCCCANAGTGGAACCATCGAANAATGCNACNCTTGCACGAGCNTGTTTTGCTTCGCGGGCGATATCCGTATCGTCCTTGCCATAAAATGCAGGGCGCAACCAGCCACCATATTCTCTAAAGCTGGCACCATTTTCCCGGTGCCAATTTTCCAACGGCAAGCGTTTTACCGGGTTGAATAATTCGCCTGATCGTTTTCCTGCAATGGAAGCAAAAGGAACAGGCGTGAACGGTGGACGAAAAGTAGTCGTTCCCACCTCTTTGATCTTGCGACCGGTAATTGCAGCCATAGCCGCAAGGCCGTTAATGTTGGAGGTCTTGCCCTGATCATTGGCCATGCCTAGCGTGGTGTAACGCTTGAGGTGCTCCACTGATTTGAAATTTTCGCGCGCGGCAAGTTCCACGTCTTTGATGGTGACATCGTTTTGATAATCGATCCATGCACGCCCCTTGGCNCTTGGATCATGCCAGTTGGGTTCAATGTTNAANCCGCTGTTTTTNCTGGTTGTCGGTTGNCCATAATCGTTTGCNACGGCNTTGGCTTCGACGAANAAATCATCCAGATCAAAGGTTCCGTTTGCCGCTCCAATCACAGAAATGCCGTTGACAGGCGCACGGGGCACGAAAGCAGCGATTGGGTCGTTCCAATCCAGTTTGCCGCCTGCCTGACAATAAAGGTGAACGCTGGGCGTCCAACCGCCAGAAACGAGCAGCAGATCGGCTTTGATCGTGTGGTTATCTGCAACCACCGCCTCGATCTGGTTCTTGCCGATGGTGTTGGTAACGGATTTTTCACGGAGAATATCGAAGTCGCCTTCTGCCTGAGCATCCTTGCGAGAATCGAGCACGGTGATATTGGCTCCGGCTTCCTTAAGAGCATGGGCTGTATCATATGCGCTGTCATTATTGGTTGCGATTACGATATTTTGGCCCGGCAGAACGCCAAACTGTTTTAGATATTTCAGACCAGCATCTGCCGACATGATGCCCGGACGATCATTATTCTGGAACACCATAGGACGTTCAATCGCACCGGTGGCCAAATTGATATGCCCTGCCCGCACCCGCCAAAGGCTATCCAAACCACGGGCCATATCGCTGCGCTTTTCGTTCAAATAGACCATTTGATGATCATAGATACCGTAAGCCGTGGTGGATTTGAGAATTTTACCACCGGATTTTTCAATCTCGCTGATTTTATTGGCAATCCAGTCAGTGGCACTTTGGCCCTCGATTTCTGCATCCATGTGCAGCAGTGATCCACCCGGATTTGGTTGATTATCAACCAGCAATACGGATTTACCAGCCTTGCCTGCCAGACTTGCAGCCTCAAGACCTGCGGGGCCGCTGCCGATGACCAGCACATCGCAATGATGATTGATTTGTTCGGCTCTGCCTGTTTCCGGTAGATCAGAATTAACCCGACCAAGCCCTGCCATGTTGCGGATATGGGGTTCGAACAGATGCCAATCCGGCCACATGAAGGTCTTATAATAAAACGCCGCCGGGATGAATTTTGCGAACTTATCGAGAATAGCGGCCCGATCAACACGGCCATTGACGGTGGTGACCACCATGCCATCTTCGACGAATTCGGTTGTGGCACGGCTGACGGGGAAATTGCGGTTGCCGACTTCAATATCAACGAGGGCGTTTGGTTCTTCAACGCCTGCGCCCCAAATTCCGCGAGGGCGATGATATTTGAAGCTTCGCCCAACCACCCAATGGTTTGCCGCCAACAAAGCTGAGGCAATGGTGTCGCCTTTAAAGGCTGATATGGATTTTCCATCAAAGGTGAAGGTGACAGGTTTTTCGCGGTCAATTCTACCGCCGGAAGGAAGACGCTTTGCGGTCATTTCGCTTCCTCCTTTCTGAGAGATTTGGTCCCGATCACTTCATGGGTGACTGTATCGCGTTCCATGACGAAGACTTCGTCACAGGTCAGATGCACCCAGATTTCGTGGGAATTGCCGCGCGGATTATCTTGGGTATAGAGATATTGTGCCCAGCGCTCATCGCTGATTTTTTCGGCAGGTTCTGGCCGGTCATTGCCAGCTTCGCCAGCGAAGGAAAATTCTGTCTCGTCACGTGGTCCACAGAAGGGACATGGATAAATTTGCATATCGTTCTCCTAATGCGCGATGCGGGAACCAGCGGCTTCATCGATTAATGCCCCCGTGGTGAACNGATCGAGATCGAATGGTTTGCTGATTTCGTGATGTTCGTCTTTTGCAAGCAAATGCGAGAACAACCATCCCCCAGCCGGAATTGCCTTGAACCCACCCGTGCCCCAACCGCAATTGAGGTATATGCCCGGCACGCCCGATGGTCCGATGATGGGAGAACTATCCGGTGTCACATCCACCGTTCCGCCCCATTGGCGCATCAACCGTAATTGGCGCAGAACAGGGAACATTTCCAACATGCCGGAAATGACCGTCTCAGCGGCCGGTGGATTGCCTTTTTGATTATAGGATGGCACCCGGTCTAAACCACCGCCAATCACCAGTTCGCCTTTATCAGACTGGCTAAGATATGTGCCGATTGGGGGTGATACCACCACCGTATTGAGGCAAGGTTTTACCGGCTCGCTGACGCAGGCCTGCAGGGTGTAGGAATGAATGGGTAATTCATAACCGCCAAGTTTTGCCATAACAGTGGAATTGCCCGCAACAGCAACGCCCACCTTATCGGCGCGGATGGTTCCCCGATTGGTTTCAACGCCAACGCATTTCCCATCTTCCTTGACAAAATCGAGCACCTCGCAGCCTTGAATGATGTCGACACCGAGCGCATCGGCGGCTCTGGCATATCCCCACGCAACAGCATCNTGACGGGCTACGCCGCCGCGTTTTTGAATGGTTGCTCCGAATATTGGATAGCGCGCATCAGCGTTAAAATTCAATATTGGTGCGAGTTCNCTNACCGCTTCCACGTCTATTATTTCTGCATCTGTTCCGTTTATTTGCATNGCGTTGCACAGACGGGCGGCCATTTCCATTTCCGGTTCGGAATGAATGAGATTGACCACACCGCGCTGGGAAAACATGATGTTATAATTCAGTTCNCGNCCAAGNTTTTCNTANAGNTTGAGCGACAACTCATAAAGNGCCACGCTTTCTGGATAGAAATAATTTGAGCGGATGGTGACGGTGTTTCGNCCGGTGTTACCGCCGCCAAGCCAACCACGTTCAAGGATCGCCACGCGGGTAATTCCGTGGTTCTTCGCCAGATAATATGCGGTCGCCAATCCATGGCCACCACCGCCAACGATGATCACATCATATTGCTTTTGNGGNTCAGGCGAACGCCATGCCTGNTTCCAGCCNTTTTGGCCACTCAATCCCTCTTTNATCAGGGAGAATGCATTATAACGACGCGTCACGATTTAAGAATCTGTGCGATGGTTGCTTTGGTGATCGCAGCCGANGGATCGCTGAGATCGGTTGCCACATTGAANTGGTTTCGGTCCGGAACGTTCATCACNTCGACCGATGTGCCATTGGCACGCAAGGCGTTGGCAAAGTCTTCGCTCTGGCGATGAAACTCGGAAAATTCNATNGANCCNACGGCCAAAATTGTCGGNCANGATTTTTTTGAACCGAGCANATATTTCGGCGAATTGCGATTAATCGTTCCCTGATCAAAATGCATCCAATCGTCGATATAGGTGTGTTTGAGGGGTTCCANATCATAAAGACCGCTNCANCCCAATGCGCCCTTGATGATGTCTTCGGGAACACCGAATTTTGCNGGCCAACGATGAGCGAGCATCATGCCAACCANATGACCACCGGCAGANGATCCNCCAATGTGGATACGCTTGGGATCGNTGCCATATTCCGAACCGTATTTANAAATCCATGTAATCGCTGCGCGGCATTGGCGCACAATTTCATCAAGGGTAACGTCGGGCACCAAGGCGTAATCGACGGCGACCACCGCAATGCCGGCATCATTGAAGGACTTTGCCATGAATGAGGATTCGTTCTTTGACAACATGCGCCAATAGCCGCCGTGGATATAAACGAAAACAGGGGCATTTTTTCCGGCTGGGAAGATATCAATTTTCTCGGCATGGGTCGGGCCGTAGGTGACATCCAGCTTGCCATTAGTGGCGGCGCGCGCCGCTTCGCTCAACGTGGTATAGGCAGCCAAAAACGGTTCGTGATCGTCAATCGCATTACGGGGATTATAGTGCTGATCCAGCGTTTCGCGATTCATGCCCCGGTAAACCGGATTTTCGTCTTCTGCCATGTCTTGGAGCCTTTGATAGCATTTTGGTCAGTTCCCGTTCGGAACTGAACTCCTCAAAATCACCCTGCCTAACAGTTTGTCGTTTTTCAATAAAAATTTGCAGGGAGATTTAGGTAAGCTAATCTTCGACTGGGCCGTCATCATCTTCAAGGATGCGGTGGGCTGCACCTTCAAGGTCATTATACTGACCGCTTTTGAGGCTCCAGTAGAATGCAGCCAGTCCGATTAATCCAAGGAATAGTGCAATGGGTATCAAAAATAGAAGATGGCTCATTGGCTTGCTTCCACTCCTGGGAAAGAAATCGCGGCCTGATCCTGAGATTTTGGTTTCGCTGCTATGCCCTTTCCAAGGAAGTTCAGCCGCAATGAATTTGCAATTACGATGATCGAAGAAGCCGACATGGCAATGGCAGCCAGAAGCGGTGTCACGAAACCAAGCATCGCCAATGGAACGGCAATCATGTTGTAGATGATCGCGATGGCGAAATTTTGCCTGACCAGCTTGTTGATGTTGATTGCGGTTTCTCTGGCGAGCGTGATGGCCTTCAAGCTATCGGTGGTGAATATGA
Source organism: Rhizobiaceae bacterium (assembly GCA_016764155.1). Lineage (GTDB taxonomy): Bacteria > Pseudomonadota > Alphaproteobacteria > Rhizobiales > Rhizobiaceae. The sequence continues at coordinate 1,588 of JAESSK010000262.1, read as the reverse complement.
TATCAGCTGCCAGCTTGCCCACATCGGAACCGCTGGAAGGCGCCATGGAAACATGGGCTGCCGCCAGAGCGGGCGCATCGTTGAGCCCATCCCCAACCAGTAATATTTTTTGGCCCTGTTGCTGCAATTTATTGATGTGATCAATTTTTTGCTGTGGGGTTCTGGAATGGGCATAGGTGTCGATGCCAAGGGCCTTTGCTGCGATTTTCACAGGGGCTTCGCCGTCGCCGGATAATATCTCTACCGCAATCCCCGCCTGTTTCAACGCATTGATGGTGGCGAGTGCGTCGGGACGAAGGCTGTCTTCTATGGCAAAGCCGCTAACAGGAGAACCTGCACGGGCGAAACACACTTCGTGGCAATTTTCTGCGAGCGTGGTTGAGCTGGCGATTTCACAAACCCAGTCATAGCGGCCAAGGCGGATTTCTTTGCCATTGTGGGTTCCGCTTATGCCGAAGCCCGGTACTTCTTTTAGATTTTCAACTTTGGGAACAACCCCATCAGATAACTGGGTGAATTGAGACACGGCTTTTGAAGCCGGGTGGGATGAGGCGCTGGCCAGCGCATGGGCCAGAGCCAGTTCTTTGCGTGCCATGTCGGTGTTTTCAACAATTTGTGGTGCTCCCATGGTCAATGTGCCTGTTTTATCGAAAACCACCCTATCGATCTCGCTCAGGCGTTCGAATGCCGAGCCATCTTTGACCATGATGCCATTGGAAAACAGCCTTCCTGCGCCAACCACGTGGACGATTGGTACTGCCAAGCCCAATGCGCATGGGCAGGTAACGATCAGCACTGCGATGCCCACATAGATCGATTGATGCCAGTCGCCAGCGCTGACGAGCATCCAGCCGACAAACGTAACGAGGGCTAAAAAATGCACCAAGGGCGCGTAGATACGCACGAGACGGTCGGCAATGCGCACATAGCGTGCTTTACCTTGCTCTGCCGTCTCCATCAAATTGACCATTTCAGCCAGGAATGAATGATCGCCAGTTTTGGTGACCTCGACTTCGATGGGGGCGGAAAGATTTAATATGCCGGATTCTAGATTTGTGCCGGAGGAAATGCTGATGGTTTTGCTTTCGCCGGTAACCAGCGAGCGGTCCACATCGCTTGCGCCTTTGATCACCACGCAATCAAGGGGAACCCGTTCGCCTGCTTTGATTAATATTCGCTGCCCGATAGCGATTTCATTGATCGGGACAAAACTGGCTTCGCCTTTATCTCCCAAGACAGTTGCGCCCTTTGCGCCCATTTTCGCCAAGCGGGAAATCGCGCCCCTCGCCCGTTCGCGCATATTGTGATCTAGGGTTCGCCCGATGAGCAGGAAGAACAATAGCATCACGGCGGCATCGAAATATGCTTCTTCGCCGCCGCTGAGGCTTTCATAGAGGCTCATGCCGAGCGACAAGAGGACCGCCAGAGATATGGGAACTTCCATATTGAGCCTACCAGCTTTTAGCGAGGCTATTGCGGAGCGGAAGAAAGGTTGGCCGACAAAAGCTACGGCTGGCACGGCGATGAGGCCTGAAATCAAATGGAACAGCCGTGCTGTTTCCGGTTCTGCACCCGACCACACGGATAC
>JAESSK010000261.1 GCA_016764155.1 Rhizobiaceae bacterium | reverse complement strand
CGAACGGGCAGAGCGGTCGCTCAAACTATGGGGCGTTAGCGCCAAAGCTTCGCCGATACGCAGGCCACAGCCGTATAACAGTGTGAGAACCGCAGTGTCGCGCGCGTCGATCCATGGTTCTTCATGCATATGCTGGCTGGCATCGGTTAATTTTAGTGCCTGTTCCGGTGAAATGGGTTTTGGCAAGGTTTTGGGCTGTTTCGGCGATCTTGTGGCAGCTAAACCTGCGGAACTGGCTAGGCCTTTTTTCTCTAAAAAACGGATGAAAGAGCGAATACCCGCAAGGCTTCTGCCCAATGTTCTGGTGCCAACACCATCTTTGCGCCTGCTCGATAGAAATCCGCGCATATCGATGGGGCGCAGGTCGTTTACGTCAGCTAATCTAGGAGGATGGGCCAGATAAGTCGTCAGATAATTGAAAAACTGACGCAAATCGCGCTCATAGGCCTCGCTGGTTTTTTCAGCCATGCGGCGCTCAGCTGATAAATATTGCAGCCACAACACGCGTTCACGTGCCAGATCGGGCGCGCAGATGATGAGCAGTTCAGCGGAAGGTGCGTTTGAAACCATAACGCCCGGACTATAAGCCCGGGCGTGTTAGTAATCTATTAACTGAGAAGATTTTGCTAAATCGTTTGGCCGGTTTTAGCCCAATCAGCCAAGAAACCTTCAATGCCTTTATCGGTCAGCGGGTGTTTCACCAGTGCTTTGATGGTTGAAGGCGGGATGGTTGCNACATCAGCGCCAGCCAAGGCCACTTCTTTCACGTGATTGACAGTACGGATTGAGGCGGCAAGGATTTGGGTTTTGAAATCGTAATTATCGAAAATAATGCGCATGTCTTCGATCAGTTCCATGCCGTCGATTGCCATATCGTCTAGGCGACCAATGAACGGAGAAACGTAGGTAGCGCCAGCTTTTGCTGCAAGCAGCGCCTGATTGGCGGAGAAGCAAAGGGTCACGTTGGTTTGGTGGCCATCGGACGTTAGCGCTTTACAGGCTTTCAAGCCTTCCAAGGTGAGGGGCAATTTGATGCAGATATTATCGGCGATTTTGCCCAAAGTTGCTGCTTCCTTCATCATGCCGTCATAATCGAGCGCGGTTACTTCGGCAGAAACCGGACCATCAACGATGGAGCAAATTTCTTTGGTTACTTCGATGATATCGCGACCAGATTTCATGATCAGCGACGGATTGGTGGTAACGCCATCAAGCAAGCCAATGTCGTTGATTTCCTTGATTTCATCCACATCTGCGGTGTCGACAAAAAATTTCATTTTATATTCCTCTTGGTAGAAGCTAATCGTTGTTGCTTCCCTTATAGCAAATTTTGCTCAAGGTCATTACGCTAATTGGATTAGATTCGCTGAATATCGGACCATTCATTGACCAAAACAGTTTCCATCCTGCTGCCCATCCCGGCGGACCGGCCTTATACATATAGTGTCCCGGAAGGTTTAGACCTTTTGCCGGGCGATTTTGTGACGGTGCCACTTGGTCCGCGCGAGGTTGCGGCTGTGGTTTGGGAAGCCCCTGAAGGCGGTGCTGATAAGGTAAGCGTCAAAAAATTGCGCGAAGTGGTGGCACGCTTTGATTGCCCGCCTTTGGCTGAAGAAATGCGCCGTTTTGTTGAATGGGTTGCCAATTATACCCTCAGCGCGCCGGGTATGGTGCTGCGCATGGTGTTACGGGTGAAAGGCGGGCTGGACCCGCTGACACCGATTGAGGGCTGGATTTATTCAGGGCAGGAGCCGGAGCGTATCACGCCTGCTCGTGCTCAAGTTCTGGAATTGGCGCGTGAGGGCATGGCCTGGAGTAAGTCGGGGCTTGCTCATGCTGCCGGGGTTAGTAGCGCGGTGGTCACGGGACTGATCAAGCAAGGGACGTTGAACCGGGTTGAAATTCCACAACCAGCTGTGGTTGCTCTGCCACGTGTTGATTATGTAGCGGCTGAACTCAACGCAGACCAGAGCGAAGCTGCGGATAAGCTGCGTCAATCCGTTGCCAAAAAGGAATTTTCTGTGACCCTGATTGACGGGGTGACGGGGTCTGGCAAAACGGAAGTTTATTTCGAGGCGATTGCTGCTTGTCTTGAACAGGGTCGGCAGGTTTTAATCCTATTGCCGGAGATTGCCTTAACCTCTGCGTTTCTAAAACGCTTTGAAGCTCGCTTTGGCGCACCGCCAGCGGAATGGCATTCGGATATCAGCCCCAAAATGCGTGAAAAAACTTGGCGGCAGGTGGCCGAGGGTCAGGTGCGTGTGGTTGCTGGCGCGCGTTCCTCGTTGTTTTTGCCGTTTCAGGATTTGGGTCTCATAATTGTCGATGAGGAACATGAACAAGCCTATAAGCAGCAGGACCGAGTGTTTTATAATGCCCGCGATATGGCTGTGGTACGTGGGCATTTGGGCAAGGCTACCGTGGTTCTCGCTTCTGCAACACCTTCGATTGAAAGCCGGGTCAATGGCGATCAGGGCCGCTATCAATATTTGCGGCTGGAAGAGCGCTTTGGCGGTGCGCAATTGCCGGATATCGGTTTAGTCGATATGCGCAAATACCCGCCACCACGCGGGAAGTTTTTATCGCCGGTTTTGACGCGGGAGATTGCCAAGACACTAGAGCGTAAAGAGCAGGTTCTTTTGTTCCTCAATCGGCGTGGTTATGCGCCATTGACCCTTTGCCGGGTCTGCGGTCATCGTTTTCAATGTAATAATTGCTCCACATGGCTGGTGGAGCACCGTTTTCGCAAGCAATTGCAATGCCACCATTGTGGCCACCATGAAGCCAGCCCCGAGGCTTGCCCTGAATGCGGTACGCTTGATCATCTGGTTGCTTGTGGTCCAGGCGTTGAACGGGTTGGGGAGGAAATTCTCGAACTCTTTCCAGATGCTCGCACGATTGTGCTTTCTTCTGATATGGCCGGAGGGGTGAAACAGATGCGCCTAGAACTGGAAGCGATTGCCAAAGGGGAAGCCGATATTGTCATCGGCACCCAATTGGTGGCCAAAGGGCACAATTTCCCGCTGATGACATTGGTTGGTGTGGTGGATGCGGATTTGGGGCTGGCGCATGGGGATTTGCGGGCTTCGGAACGAACGTTCCAGCTTTTATCTCAGGTAACGGGGCGTGCTGGCCGTGCTGGCGGGAAGAGCCTTGGCCTGCTGCAGAGTTATCAGCCAGAGCATCCTGTATTGCAGGCGATATGTTCGGGTGACCGCGAAGCGTTTTACGAGCGTGAGATCGCGGCACGAAAGGGAGCGGCGTTGCCGCCTTTTGGTAGGTTGGCCGGGATCATTATTTCTGCTGATAACCGTCAACAAGCGGAAATTCATGCCAAAGCCTTGCGCCGTACGGCTCCCATGCTTGAGGGGGTCAATGTGCTTGGCCCGGCGGAAGCACCTCTTTCCATGATAAGGGGGCGCTATCGTTTTCGTATTCTGGTTCAGGCACAACGTAACATCGATTTGCAAAACTGGGTCAGAGGCTGGTTTGCCGTTGCCCCCAAAGAGCGCGGCGGTGTTCGGGTTCAAGTGGATATCGACCCCCAAAGTTTTATGTGAGGTTTATTTGATGGATCATCTGCGATTTTCAAGAAAAACGGACGCAGAGCAGCGGGAAGCGCTGGAAGATATTATTCGAGATGCGCCTTTATTGATGGAAGTTTTGCGAGGCATGCGGGAGATCGACCTACCGGAATGGTGGATCGCATCTGGTTCTATCTATAACAGTGTCTGGAGCCATTTGACCAATCGACCCTTGAAAACGGGCATTAAGGATTTCGATGTTATTTATTTTGATGATAGCGATTTGAGTTATGAGGCTGAAGATANGCAGATTTCTCTGGTGGACGAGAAATTCAGAGGTATTTCCATNCCCATAGAATTACGCAATCAGGCGAGGACNCATATTTGGTATCCGGGGAGATTTGGGCGACCNTATGNGGCTTTGAANTCTGCNGCNGAAAGTCTGGAGCGNTATGCNTCNAAAACCCATGCGGTGGCGGTTCGGTTGGAAGCTGACGATAGCATGACGATCTTCGCGCCCTTCGGGCTCGACTATATGTTCTCGTTTCAAATGGTGCCGAACCATGTGCTGGAAAATCGTGATACCCATGAGACAAAGGGTGCGCGGGCCAAAGCCATCTGGCCAGAGCTGGAAGTTTTGCCATGGTGAGTGATGGCTCTCTTTTCCATTTATCATTGGTTATAGAGGTGGCTTTTACGCCGCCTCTATAAGTTTGCGGGCGTTGGCCAGCTTAGCTTCTTCNGCCATCATGAGTTGATCAGCGGCAATTATATTTACATCGGTAATGCCGATAANCCCGAGAATATGGCGCATAAATCCNGTTGCNAAATCGATATCGCTTTCNGATTCNGTGCCGCCAGAAGCGATGANCAGATAGGCNTTTTTGTTGGTCAATAGGCCCTGTGGGCCGGTATCGGTGTATCTAAATGTTTTGTTTGCCCGGGCAATTTGATCAACCCAAGCTTTTAGGGTTGCTGGGATGCCGAAATTATAGACCGCCACACCAATCACCAAAGTGTCGGCTGCTATTAATTCGTCAACTAGGGCATCAGAACCGGATAGCCGTTGGGATTGAGCATCGGTTCTTTCGTCTGCAGGTGTGAAGTTTGATCCGATCCAGGCTTCGTCTATAAATTCTATTCCCTTAGATACATCACGTTCAATCACTTTGGCTTTTGGATTGTTGGAGAGTAATTTGCTGACTAATTGCTCTACAAGCTTGCGGGAGTGCGATCCGTTTACGCGACCGCTAGAGTTTATTTTCAGTATGTTGGTTGGGATATGGTTAGACATTTTGACACCTATATGTTATTTGTACTGAACGGTATTTAATTGCGCAAACGTAATCAGTCAAGGATTTTGTATTGAATGGTACAAAATAAAGTTGGTAGGCCTCGAAAGTTCGATCGGGAAACAGCGCTCAGCGCGGCTGTCGAAGTTTTTTGGACTAAGGGATATGATGGTTCGTCGCTAGGCGACCTGACAAATGCAATGGGTATTAACCGCCCAAGCCTTTATTCGACCTATGGAGACAAGCACACATTGTATCTGGCTGCGCTGGCATTTTACGGGTCGAGCGTTGGGTGCGCGCCATTGGCTGCATTTGAAGCTGAAGCAAGCCCGGAGAAAGCTGTTCGAGCTTTTTTTGAAACACTCCTGGAAAATCAAACGCGCCCAGGGAATTTGGCTCAAGGCTGTCTTCTTGCCTCTTGTGCTGCAACCACGGCTGGAGAGGTGCAAGGTGTCACCGAGATACTGGCCGCGGGAACAGCCGCCACTGTTGAAAAGCTCACGAATGGATTTGAAATTTTTATCGGCAAAAGCCAACTCCCTCCTAAATTTCCATCAAAGGTGAAGGCCAGATTGTTATTAGACATAATGCAAGGCTATGCGTATCGAGCCAGAACGGGTGAGCCGCGGCAAAATCTATTCGCAGAAATTGACCAGAAGGTTGAGCAGGTCATTGCAATTGGCGAGGTTGATGTTGGCAAATAGTTGGCTCCTGTGAATTGCTCAGAATCTAAGCTGTTATTAATGAGATGTTGGGTGTGAGGATGAGGCTTTGTAACTACCCATGATGTCGGCTGTGCGGACAAAATGACCAAACTCTCAGCTCGCTCAAAGGTGGCAATTGGGGAAGCAGACCTTGGTTCCTTTTCACCAGTTTTTTCCCAAAAGCGGGCATGTTTTTGTGAACCGGGAAGTATCAAACTGGTTGCCGTCAAATTTTAAATTAACGCGTTAGCAGCGCAGAGGTTGAAACTGGCTTTAAGTATTTTTCATTTAGATACATGGCTTTAGATGCCATTGTTGCGTGCACTTCCCTGAAGTGGTTCGTCGTTACTGTATAAATTAGTATAGATAATTTTTATCGACTATCGATTATCGATGCGCCCCATTTTGATGACATGCTTCATCATCGGTAGTTTACGTTTTATTCACTCTTAATCATGCATTGTTGATGTTCCACGATAGAGATTTGAAGTCTTTGCATGATGCTATTTGACGTTTCGGTTGATCCGGATTTCTCTAATGAAATTTTCCAATAATTTGTCACATATATCACTTAGTTTGATATGTGCTCGACCGAGTTCAATATGCTGAAAAACCCACGTTTGTCACCGTCAAACAAGAAGACCAATATTCATGCGCTTGTACCCGCGCTTTTGATTGCGTTGGTTGCTATCATCGTTGAGGCCGCTGTATTTTTTGCTCCCCCCGTGAAGGGTCAAATGGCAGTGTTCTTCCCGCCAGGTACCACAGAGGTCGTTGCAATCACGGCAATTGCCCGCGCTGGTGGAAGCTTTGTCGGCTCGTCCCGATTTTCGAATATCATTATTGCATACGCACCCGATGGCGGATTTCGTCAACGTATCTCTAAACATGGTGGATGGTTCACCTTGGCGGCCGAAGGGCTGTGTTCTCCATCCNCTCTTGAAACCAACACATAGGCTAAACAGTTATGAATCTAACCTCTCTCCGCGACAAATCTTCGACCGTTCTTTCCTTCACTGGTGTCGTATTTGGCATCAGTGTCGTAGCAATGGAATTCCTAAATCGAGGAAGTCTGGGCGGAGCTTCTGTTCTCAGTGCATTCTTGCTAGGCGCAATGGCCCTTACATATTATTTTACGCGCAATAGTCAGGCGTATTGTTATGTGGTTGTCTCGGTTCTTATAGCACAAATTATGGCGCTGCTAATTGCGGCTCAGGGTCATTTATGGCAAACGGATCTACATTTGCTATTTTTCGCTGCGCTGGCACTCTGTGCGCTGAGCTATGATGTAAAAGTGATCGTTCTAGCAACCGTATTGGTAGCGGTGCACCATCTTGGGTTGGGGCTTTTCGTTGATAATCTGGTGTTTTACGGCGGTGGCAGNTTTGGNCGCGTTGTCCTTCATGCNGTCATATTATTGATGGAAGCTGCGGGTCTGATTTGGATGACGTTGAATACCCAATTGTTGATAAAGCAGAGTGATAAACAAACGGAGAAAGTTAGCGAGTTGGCTGATGAAGCTGAAGCTGAGCGTGGCGAGAGAGCAAAGGACCACGAAAAGATGATGGAACATCTGGAACAGTCNTTTGGGGCTGTTGTTTCCAAGGCNGTGCGCGGTGAATTTGATGGCCGGGTTGATGCAGACTTCTCTGACGAAACTTTAAACCGCCTAGCCAGCAATCTAAATGAGTTGGTGTCGACTGTTGAAGGTGGTTTGGACCAAACCAGTCGGGTACTTGCAGCTCTTGCTGATTCAGATCTTACTCAACGCGTCGACGGGAACTTTACAGGTGCGTTTGCCNAGCTGAAAGATGACACCAATAGAGTGGCAGATAATTTCTCCACCATCATCAATAATCTGCGCGATACATCCGCTTCGGTAAAATCTGCATCTAATGAAATTCAAAATTCTTCTTCCAATCTGTCTAAACGTACAGAGACGCAAGCAGCTTCTGTTGAAGAGACTGCCGCCGCAGTGGAAGAGATCACGGCAAATGTAAAAACTTCTACTAAACGTGCAGAAGAGGCNGGTGGTGCCGTTNCCAGAACCAAAGACAATGCNGAACGTTCNGGNGTTGTGGTTGGCAATGCGGTCGAAGCCATGGAGCGCATTGAAGCCTCCTCGAGCGAGATATCCAACATTATTGGTGTGATTGACGAGATATCATTCCAAACCAATCTATTGGCCTTGAATGCTGGTGTCGAGGCGGCGCGCGCAGGCGATGCGGGTAGGGGGTTTGCTGTTGTTGCTACTGAAGTTCGCGAACTTGCCCAGCGTTCAGCTAATGCGGCAAAGGAGATTAAAGCACTGATCAATTCCTCTGGTGAAGACGTTAAAAACGGTGTTAAATTGGTCAATGATACAGGTACGGCTCTTCAATCGATCGTGACTGAGGTTCAGGAAATCAATGAACATGTTACCGCGATCGTTGATGCAGCGCGTGAACAATCCAGCGGACTGCAGGAAATTAATCAGTCAATCAATAAGATTGATGAAGGTACTCAGCAAAATGCAGCAATGGCCGAGGAATCAAATGCTGCTAGCCACACTTTGGCTGAAGATGTGGTGAGGATTGATGATATGCTGAACCAGTTTAAGGTTGTGGGTGGTGTGTCTGCAAAGGCCAAACCTGCAAAGGCCAAATCTACCAATAACAAATATGCCGATTTAAATGTCGCCAGTATTCAAAAATTGGTAAAAAACAAAGTGCATGCGGTTCAAAGAAATGTAGCCGTTGCTGATGAGGAGTGGAGCTCATTCTAAGGTCGGATCATATTGATAGTATGTAGCGGCTTTTCAGCAATGTAAGAATCGTGCCCGCAATGAAGGTCAGGCGAATGCCTGCTTTCAATGCGGTATAGAATTTTCCAGTATCCGCTCAAGGTCTGCTTTGGGCCGAAAGTGACGATAGCTGGGCTAGTTTGGTTCAGTCTTTAATTTCCACCCGATAACCTGCCCTAGGAAAGTGTACACAAACGTTTCCGAGGTCTGGTTCCTGTCTGCAAATAGCAATCGTATCGCAATTGGCAACAACGACCTCTCCCTCGACCGGTTGTTCACCGCCATCAAGATCGGGGGAAACCGACACGTGCATTCCAGGCTCGAGGCCTTGAGGGTCAAGCGCGTCTGTGGCCTGCATTGTGACCGGTTCATTTTCTTTGGCCTGTAAAATCGCCTCTTCAGGGGACATTTCGACCATCGTGCCGTGTCCAATTTTGGCAACATTTTCTTCCCAACGCTCAAGGTGTGCAAACTCGGATAAGAATACCGGCCCTTTGTCCCAGCGTCCCCGAAGAAACCAAATCAGATGGTACAATTGGGCATCGATCGCCGCAGGGTCTTCACCAAGCAGGAATTTGCGATTGTCCGACAGCTGATCATTTGCCCAATGCAACGGAGCACGGATCTGCGATGCGAGATGAGGTAGGGCAGCATTGGCGGCCTTTAGCCCTTCTGCCCAATCAAGGCCAAGATAAAGACGGCCACGGTCCTCGGCGAAATCTTTGGGAAGTTTGTCCCCAGCGGAGCCGAGAATGACCTTAACCGTCACGTCGAAAAATGCACCATCCGTCCACCTGCTTAGGCACCACATCAGGCCGGCGTCGGATGTTGGGAAGAACGTTGGTGACGGGTGTCGGCGCTCCAATTCACGGATGATACATTGGGTGTCGCAGTAGATATCGGCCCCGATTTGCATGACCGGCGTTCGTCTGTAGCCCCCGGTCAATTTCGTGAGCATGGGTTTTGG
>JAESSK010000260.1 GCA_016764155.1 Rhizobiaceae bacterium | reverse complement strand
CGTAAACACGAGCGATACCATCGCCCACTGAAAGTACTTGACCAACTTCGGAGACTTCAGCTTCTGAGCCAAAATTCTTGATTTGATCTTTGAGGATTGCAGAAACTTCTGCTGCACGAATATCCATCTAGCTGACCTCTTTTAATGCGATTCTGAGGGAAGAGAGTTTGGTACGAAGTGAAGTATCGATCTGACGCGATCCCACTTTCACAATCATACCACCGAGTATCGAAGGATCAACAATTGTATTGATTGTTACATCCTTGCCGACAACGCTTTTTAGCGCCGCCTTCAATTCTTTTGCTTGAGCTGCACTGAGTTTTTCAGCGACGGTNACGTCTGCNGAAGTCTCACCACGGTGATCAGCNGCAAGTTTGCGAAATGCGCCCAGCATACCGTCCATAGCGNACAGTCTGCGGTTTTGCGCCACAACGCGAATAAAATTTCCAACCAGCCCGGTAATTTTGGCTTTGTCCAGAATAGCGCTGATAGCGCGACTCTGGTCNTCGGCAGAAAACACAGGAGAACTGATGAGACGCTGCAAATCATCACTGCCCGTAAGCAGGTCATCAAAGCGCGTCAAATCCTTCTCGACAGCTGGGAGTTTTTTCTCAGCCAGAGCAAGGTCAAACAGCGCTTTAGCATAGCGCTCTGAAACACCTGACGTTAAAGTATCGGAATTGGCCAATTATTTGTCTTTCCGGCAAATATCTTGGATCATTTCACCATTAAATGCGCNTACCTCGTCCGGTTAAAACACATTTTTTGAAAAAACGACCCTTAGGGTTCGATGGTCCGTCATCTGCTTGAGCAATATAACAAACCGCGCTTCACGTAGCACATGAAATATTGAGTNGCAACACACCTAATGNCCAAGATGCGGTCTGATTGTCGCATTTAGGCAAAATTTTTGTGAATCAACCGATTCTCCCCCAATTTTGGATAAAAAATCTAGCCTAAAGTTCAAGAAATTATTTTATCAAACCCAAAATCACNACGAGCGGCAAAGCTGCCAGCGACAATTCCAAAATNANTGCGAACCAATTTAGCAATGTNTTGCCCCGATCAGACAACATCGAGATCATTCGNCCNAATGCACTCATCACCCAGCAAAGNCCCAGCGCAAATCCCATAAATAGTCCGGGTACCGCGCCNACATCGGGGCTCATTAATAACAGCGTTGATACACCGAGATAAAACCCGGCCAGCACTCCACGAGGCTCCCCTTTGGCCGATACGCAAACACCCTGCGGTTTCATCCGCATAAAGGCTAACATGCCGTTGGGCACCAAAAACGCAACAATACCCATCAAAAAGGTGACCGCCGCTGCAACCCACGGCAAAAACACCGCCTGGCTTTGCGGAATAACAAATTGAAAATCCATCAAACCATCAGGCATTCCAGTTTGCCTATAGGAATAGCCAGCCAGTGCCGCCGCCACCGCAAGGCGCAATAGATTGATAACCGGCCTCTGCCTCAANCCGCCATCCAAAACCAAATGAATCAGTTTACCCACAACAGCAANGCACCAACTAAGNGTCAAAGCCTGATTGAGAATCGGTTGCTGAAATAAAATACAAACGATGGATAAGCCCACCATGAACCCGCCGAAATTGGANCGTCCGGCCCCAATACCNTCAGGATGGTTCAATCCACCCTCAAGCCCAAANCGACNCAACACCATTTTCGGCATCAACAAATAACCAAGCCCGATCAGCAAAGTCACCAAAGGCACCAAAAACGGCAGCCATTCTTCTAAAGTTTGGGGGAGTTCAAAAAGAGGCATGGGCAAAACTTCGCTGTTAACTGATTCTGTCCGGCACGATTCTATCAGCGGAACGCCGCAAGTATCAACTACCATTCCATGGAATAGCTACGTATCTCGTCAACCCAAACCGATAACTTGGATAAAACCCNAGTGAAGGCTAAATCTTGAAAGNGTANATNTGATTTTTTTGCCNATACTTCTTGCNGCTGCTAGATGTCCGNTTCGAGNCNAATATGAACCTTTNGTTTTTGGCTAAAGCAGACACTGTTTGTAAGCNGCTTTACGCAATCNTGNACTCAAAAAAAGNAGTCGAAGAATATTCGACATTGNTCTACATTTCNAAATTTACGAATGAAGCAAAAGGGTTACCTCATGGATCTTGATCAAGCGATGCAAGAACGCCGCTCCGTCCGCGGNTTTAAGAACAAGCTTGTTTCGCGCAAGCTGTTAGAAGAAATCATTGCGCTGGCAAACCGTGCACCGTCTTCAATGAACACCCAGCCTTGGCATTTGCACGTTCTGACAGGTGAACCACTCGAAAGGGTTCGCAAGGGCAATACAGAGCGGATGCTCAATGGCGTCACACCTAGCCGTGAAATCGAAGATTATGCCGAATATGCAGGTGAACACCGCAAACGCCAGATCGAGATTGCCGTGCAATTGTTTGAAGCCATGGGGATCGAGCGACATGATGCGGAGCGNAGACAAGACTGGGTCATGCGTGGATTTCGTCAATTNGACGCGCCAGTCTCNNTCGTCATTTGTTTTGACCGGNCGCTTCTGAATAATACGATCGCCCATTTTGACACCGGTGCAATGACCTTCGGNTTGGTGNTGGCNGCATGGAGTAGAGGCCTCGGNGCCGTCATCAATGGTCAAGGNATCATGCAAAGTCCGGTGGTTCGGGAAGTGGCAAACATTCCCGANGATCAGGTGATACTGACCTGTGTNGCACTTGGCTGGCCNGATGANGANTTCATAGCAAACTCTGTCATCTCACGCCGCCGCCCNNTCGAAGACGCCACACGTTTTCTGGGNTTTGANGATAGAGANGCCACNGGTTGATTANATTTGCGGCTCATAGNGGATATACGCTGAGCCTCTCAACGCCGTAATGCAACGGTCGCAAAGCAGACCTCAGTNCGAACACGTGAATTTGAGAAGTTCAATGGCAGCTGCGCCCNTCAGCTATCNCGGTCTTANACNCCGTTGNCTATANTCGGTGGTGCGCGTTGAGACAAACATGTATGCAATGTCTCGANNACCTANCCTGCACTTGGAGAAAGTTCCCCGCATGACCGACAACGCNTTAGAAATTATTCTGCACAATTATCCNCAATCACCAGTGGCCGAGAAGACGCGGNTCGCATTCGGTATCAAGGGATTGTCGTGGCGCTCTGTCGAAATACCNCGGCTGGCTCCAAAACCCATGCTCACGAAATTGACCGGGGGCTACAGACGAACACCGGTCATGCAAATCGGGGCCGATATTTACTGCGACACCCAATGTATCATCCGTGAATTGGAGCGCCGACACCCGTCACCAACGTTCTTCCCAACATCCGACGCCGGCCTGATGTGGTGCCTGAGCAGGTGGACGGATGGTGCTTTTTTCGACTTGACGGTTAAGGTCATTCTCGGCTCCGCTGGGGACGAACTTCCCAAAGATTTCGCCGAGGACCGTGGACGTCTTTATCTTGGCCTTGATTGGGCAGAAGGGCTAAAGGCCGCCAATGCTGCTCTACCTCATCTCGCATCGCAAATCCGTGCTCCGTTGCATTGGGCAAATGATCAGCTGTCGGACAATCGCAAATTCCTGCTTGGTGAAGACCCTGCGGCGATCGATGCCCAATTGTACCATCTGATTTGGTTTCTTCGGGGACGTTGGGACAAAGGGCCGACATTCCTGTCCGAGTTCGCACACCTTGAGCGTTGGGAAGAAAATGTTGCCAAAATTGGACATGGCACGATGGTCGAAATGTCCCCTGAAGATGCCATTTTACGGGCCAAAGAAAATGAACCGGTCACAATGCAGGCCACGGATTTGCTTGACCCTCAAGGCCTCAAGCCTGGAATGCACGTGACAGTTTCCCCTGACCTTGATGGTGGTGAACAGCCGGTCGAGGGAGAGGTCGTTATTGCCAACTGCGATACGATTGCTATTTGCAGACAGGAACCAGACCTCGGAAACGTTTGTGTACACTT
>JAESSK010000259.1 GCA_016764155.1 Rhizobiaceae bacterium | reverse complement strand
CCATTGTTAAATGGACGCGAAGTCCCCGTGATCAACAAATTTCATTCAAGATAACGGGTCTCCATGACAGAAATATTACAATGAATAATTTCGGTTGAAGGAGGATGTGGGGAACTTTCCATGACCAAGACATAGTCAGGGGGATTGCAATCAATTCCCGCAAAATTTTTGCCGAGCTATTTGCTCACTTGGTGTGGCGGTCGATGAGTTGGTTTGGTTTTGCCAAAGTGATGAGCCCCTTCATGTCATTCAACGTGATTTTGCTGCCTCGGACGATTACGCCATAAGGTTTGAGCGTTAGGAAGGCGCGGGATAGGTTCTCTGGTGTCATGCCCAATAGGGCTGCCAGACGTTTTTTGTCATAGGGTAGTTCAATAACGCCGGTTTCTTCCTGTTCACAATGAAATTCCAAAAGCCGATTGGCCAACCGTTCAACGGCTGTGCGGAGTTTGAGGTTTTTATAATCCTTGATGACGGTTCTGTAGCATTCTGCCAGCTCCAGGATGATGGTTCGTGCAAATGCCTCGTCCTTTTCAAAGGCATCACGAATGTTTTGTGCCGGGATCATCAATACGCGGGATTTTTCGGTGGTGCGGGCAGACATCAAATAGGGGGCATCTTTGAGAACAGCAGCCAGAATAAACGATTCTGATGGGCCAACCATGGCCATTGTGGCTTCTCGTCCGTTTGCTGCTGCAAAAAGTTCAACGCACCCTTCAATGACAAAAAACAGGAAATCCGCATCATCTCCTTCGTTTGCCAACTGCACCTGAGCGGGGAAGTTTTGCAGATAGGCGGCTTGTATAATTGCCGCAAAATTATTCTCATCCATTTTTTTAAATAGAGTGAGGGTGTGAATTTCTGATAGGTCGTTTGGACGCATTTCGATTCGCCTTATTTGACTTTTATCAAGTATTGAGTTGACTAATTTTGTAAAATTACGCGCAAAATTAATAACTTCATTTACATTTTTGACGTTTATTTCCTGATCGTTGTTCTTACTTCACTTGTATATTAGCCAGAGTGCATGTGGGTTGATCTGTATCAATTAAATTCATTACAGCGTGAGCAATGTCCGCCTATTCGTGCGCAAATCGATTGTGGTTTGCCGTAAATAGGGACTGTTACAAATGAATACTCTTTCTGGTGTAACGCGGGGGCAACAAAACGGCGCGTTGGGTATGAGTACCTTTGCATTTACTGTGTGTTTTGCCGTATGGACGATTTTTTCAATCATCGGGGTTCGCATTCAGTCGGACCTTGGCCTGAGTGAAACGCAGTTTGGTTTGCTTGTAGCAACACCAATTCTGACCGGTTCGCTTAGTCGCATATTCTTGGGCATATGGGCTGATCAGTATGGTGGCCGCCGAGTTTTCGCGCTGGTCATGCTGGCTTCTGCTGTGGCCGTTTGGCTGCTCTCCACGGTTTCAACCTATGAATGGTTTTTGGTAGCAGCCCTTGGGGTTGGTCTTGCTGGCGGTTCATTCGCAGTTGGGATTACCTACATCTCCAAATGGTTTCCGCCGGAAAAACAGGGAACGGCACTGGGTATATTCGGGGTCGGTAACTTTGGTGCAGCACTAACAAGTTTTGGCGCACCGTTCTTATTGGTAGCCTTTGGCTGGCAACAGACCGCGCAAATATACGCGATTGCTCTGGCAGTGGCTGCGGTGTTGTTCTTTATGTTCACCAAGGAAGATCCGGCATTCCTTGCCCGGCGTGCCAAGGGCGAAAAACCCAAATCAGCTTGGCTGGAACTTGAACCCCTTAAAAATATCCAGGTTTGGCGGTTCGCGCTTTACTATTTCTTTGTCTTCGGAGCCTTCGTTGCGCTGGCCCTTTGGTTGCCACGTTATATGATTGGCGTTTATGGCCTTGATATCAGAACCGCAGGCGTTCTGGCTGCATTCTATGCGGTGCCAGCCAGTCTATTCCGTGCCTATGGCGGCCATTTGTCAGACAAATACGGCGCCCGCATGGTGATGTATTGGACCTTCGGTATCGCTGCAATTTGTACATTTATGCTGTCCTATCCTCACACGGATTATATTATTCACGGCATCAACGGTCCGATCTCTTTTTCAACTGAAATGGGCCTTGTTCCTTTTGTAATCACTGTCTTCATTCTNGGTTTCTTCATGTCNCTGGGTAAGGCNGCNGTNTATAAACANATCCCGGTTTANTATCCGGAAAATGTTGGTTCNGTCGGNGGNCTTGTGGGTATGATCGGCGGCCTTGGTGGTTTCATTCTTCCCATTACTTTTGGTGTGATGAACGATTTGACCGGGGTCTGGACCAGTTGCTTTATGTTGTTGTTCCTGATCTCCGCTGTTGCGCTGTTGTGGATGCACTTCTCAATCCGCGCGATGGAAAAAGCGGCTCTCGGCAAGGAATTGGGCGATTTGCCAGAATTGCCAGAGATGCAGGCAATCCACGATGTGAAAAAACATCCTTCCAAATCAAATGTTATCGAGAACTGGAAACCAGATGATATCGAATTCTGGGAAAAGGAGGGCAAGGCAATTGCCACGCGCAATCTGTGGATTTCGATCCCCAGCCTGTTGCTCGCTTTCTCGGTATGGATGGTGTGGAGTGTGGTTGTTTCCAAACTTCCAAGCATCGGTTTTGATTACACCACTGATCAGCTGTTCTGGCTGGCAGCACTGCCTGGGCTTTCCGGCGCGACGCTGAGGATTTTCTATTCTTTCATGGTGCCGATTTTCGGCGGTCGTTTATGGACCACCATAACCACGGCCTCACTTTTGATCCCGGCACTTGGTATTGGTTATGCGGTTCAAGATCCCGGCACGCCATACTTTATCTTCCTGATACTGGCGCTTCTTTGTGGTCTTGGCGGCGGTAACTTTGCCTCTTCCATGTCGAATATCAGCTTCTTTTTCCCACGTAAGGAAAAAGGCAATGCGCTGGCTCTTAACGCCGGACTTGGAAATGCGGGCGTATCCGTCATGCAGTTCCTGGTACCGATCGTTATTACATCGGGTGTGTTCAGCTATGTGGGTGGCGGTGAACCTCAGCAGGTCAGTGATGGCACACAATTGTGGGTTCAAAATGCTGGTTTCATCTGGGTGCCTTTCCTGATCCTTGCCACCTTGTTTGCGTGGTTTGGCATGAATGATATTGCCTCTGCGAAATCATCCTTCAAGGACCAGTCCATTATCTTCTCGCGTTCCGATAACTGGATCATGAGCTGGATTTATACCGGTACATTTGGTTCCTTCATTGGATATTCAGCCGGGTTCCCGCTTTTGGCGAAAACCCAGTTCCCTGATGTGGAATCACTCAAATATGTGTTCCTTGGACCGTTGATTGGTGCCCTGTCGCGGGCGGCAACAGGTTGGGTATCGGATAAATGGGGTGGGGGTCGTGTGACCTTCTGGACCTTCATATTGATGATTGCTGCTGTCGGTGGGGTAATATATTTCCTAGCTATCAAGGAACAGCCGGGTGCATTCTGGGGCTTCTTTGCAATGTTCATGATCCTGTTCTTTGCAACGGGTATTGGCAACGCATCAACCTTCCAGATGATCCCCGTGATCATGCACCGCGAAGTTCAAAGAACCATGCCTGAACTCAAAGGTGCAGCTTCCAACCGTCAGGGTGAAAAAGAAAGCGCGGCTATTATCGGCTTCACTTCCGCCATGGCAGCTTACGGGGCGTTCTTTATCCCCAAAGCATACGGCACCTCGATCAGTATGACCGGTGGGCCGGAAGCCGCACTTTGGGCCTTCATGGGCTTCTACGTCACCTGCGTGGCGCTCACATGGTGGGTCTATACCCGTCCGGGCGGCAAACTTTATGACATTGAGCGGGGACTAAATACCCCTGCAAAAACTGCAACAGCGAGTTAGGAACTAAAATCTATGTCGCATTTACTCGATCGTTTAAATTTCCTCTCACGCAAAAATGTCGATACATTCGCTGGTGGTCACGGGGTGACCACCAGCGAAGACCGGAATTGGGAGGATGCTTACCGCAAGCGCTGGCAACACGATAAAATTGTGCGCTCAACCCATGGGGTGAACTGTACCGGTTCATGTTCATGGAAGATTTACGTCAAAGGCGGGATCGTTACCTGGGAAACCCAGCAGACCGATTATCCGCGTACAAGGCCTGATCTCACAAACCACGAGCCGCGCGGTTGTCCGCGTGGGGCCA
>JAESSK010000258.1 GCA_016764155.1 Rhizobiaceae bacterium | reverse complement strand
GAAAGACTGCAGGACCTGCAAACATCCACGGGGTGGTGGCCGCTTCTGCGCGCCGTTTTTTCATACTGGCCGGCGAGAATTTCGGGCTTGCCGTTGGGGCTGATGATTGGGTTGCGAGTGCTAATGTCATCACGCCACTTCGCGCTTTTCGTTGATGGTGAATTGGGCATCTATGCGCTTGCCGTCATTGCCGAAAGCCATTACTTGCTCTGGATCAAGCTCCAGATTTACGTTGTCTCCGATGCCAATTGTTTCAAGCAAGGATGGCTGGCCGCGTACCACAATGCGGTTTTTAATCCCTTCAAGAACGATATGGAAGAATGCTTCGGCTCCAAAATTTTCCAGATGCGCAACGCGTCCTTTCAAATGACTTTCCCAAGTAACAATTGAAAGGGCTTCTGGCCGGGCACCCAGTGTTGCGACACTTGTATCAGAATATAAAAACGGCACTGGTTGGCCTGCGACCGTTAGATTGCCCGCACTATCATGGCCAATTGCCAACAGATTGATTTTGGGCGAACCGATGAATTCAGCAACCCGCATATCCACTGGACGATGATAAACCTCGCTTGGTGTATCTACCTGCAATAATACTCCATCCATCATCACGGCGATACGGTCGGCCATGGTCATGGCTTCGGCCTGATCGTGGGTGACGTAGACAAAAGTTGCCTTTAAGCGGCGGTGAAGTTCGGTGATTTCCGTGCGCATATGAACGCGCAATTTGGCATCAAGATTGGAGAGCGGTTCATCAAGCAGGAAGGCCTGAGGTTCGCGCACCAAAGCGCGGCCAACCGCAACACGCTGGCGTTGGCCGCCAGATAACTGACCTGGTTTTCTTTCTAACAGATGAACCAGATCTAAGGTTTTGGCGGCGTCGCGAACGATCTCTTCGATGTCATCTAAATGCTTGCGTGCGCCGGGTAGATGCGGCCCGATGAAAGGCAAGCGTTGCCAATTGTTCAGGCGGCGCATTTGCAATGGAACCGCGATGTTTTCAAACACAGTTAGATGTGGATAGAGGGCATAGGACTGGAACACCATAGCCAGATTGCGCTGGCTGGCTCGCAGGCCGTCTATCATTTTATCGTCGATGGATATGGTTCCGCCATAGTGTATCTCAAGACCTGCAATGATGCGCAGGAGCGTTGATTTTCCGCATCCCGATGGTCCTACCAAAGCGATGAATTCACCATCTTCAATCTCCAGATTGATGCCCTTGAGAATGCGGGTGTTACTGTAAGATTTTTCGATATTTGAGATGTTCAGTTTAGCCATAATTTCCCCACACACGATCTTAAGTTGGCCAGAAGCTAACAGCGGGAATTAACACTTATATGACAGGCGTTTTTGTCCACAGGGCAGGCGTCATGCATCTGTCATCTGTTCAGGATAGGCATCCGCCAAATGCAAAATATGCGATTCTATCCGGAGAAATATGTTGTTAAAGCAAAAACGAAATCTCAAATTAAATGAAGCGGTTCATCGCAATAAGGCAATGTCGCGCGGTGGTCTGTTGGAGCGAGCATTTACCACTGCATTTAAAGGTCTGGTCTATCCGCAAATCTGGGAGGACCCGCAAATCGACATGGAGGCGCTGGATATCCAGCCCGATAGCCATGTGGTGACGATTGCATCNGGCGGCTGCAATGTGCTCAATTATCTNATNGATAATCCNGCNCATATTACNGCGGTTGATCTCAATACCGCCCATGTGGCGCTNACCCGTTTGAAGNTATGTGCGGCGCAANATTTGCGTGGGTATGATGATTTNTTCCGGTTTTTTGGTGAGGCTGATAACCGGAAAAATGTTCGGGCGTTTGATGCTGTTTTGAAATCTCGTCTGGATNTGGAAAGCCGNAATTACTGGCAATCGCGCGANNTNTTNGGACGGCGGCGGATCAGCATGTTTGCACGGAATTTCTATCATGCCGGGCTGCTTGGGAAATTCATTGGCGCCAGCCATATTCTTGCAAAGCTATATGGCCGGAATTTAAAATATATTCTCTCTGTTTCAACAATGGCGGAACAGCGATCCTTTTTTGAACTGCAGATCGCGCCATTGTTTGATAAGAAATTTGTGCGTTGGTTAGTCAACCAACCAGCGTCTCTCTATGGCCTTGGCATTCCTCCTGCGCAATACACAGCGCTTGCGGCATCGGNTAGTGGCGATATGGCGAAGGTACTGCGTCAAAGGTTGGAAAAGCTCACNTGTGATTTTGATATTGGCGATAATTATTTTGCATGGCAGGCCTTTGGNAGGCGCTATGCCAANCANGGTGAGGGGCCTCTGCCACCTTATCTTAAACGGGAAAATTATGGCGTGATNCGTCATCGTGCAAAGCGNGTTAATGTGCTGCACGCTTCTTACACTGATTTCCTGAAGAGNAGAGCCGGTTGTAGCCTCGATCGNTTCATCTTGCTCGATGCGCAAGACTGGATGGANGATGANNCGCTGACAAAANTGTGGCNNGAAATCACCAGAACNGCGCGACCGGGAGCGCGCGTATTATTTCGTACTGCAGCTGTTGAACGCTTGTTACCGGGACGAATACCTGACGAGATATTGAACCGTTGGGGCTATGATGCCGATTATTGCAAAGACCTCACGCGCCGTGACCGTTCTGCAATTTATGGCACGGTTCATCTCTATACTTTGCCGGAGGATGATGATGTTTGATCAAACTGCAAATGCTGCCAGCCATATGGATCAAATCTACCGTTTTCAGCGTCATATCTATGATTTTACCCGTAAACCCTATCTCTTGGGGCGGGATAAATTGATATCTGAATTGGTTGTTCCTGATGGCGGACACGTATTGGAGATTGCCTGCGGTACTGGCCGAAATTTGATTTCGGCTGCCCGGACATATCCAAAAGGCCAATTTTATGGATTTGACGTATCAAGAGAAATGCTTGAAACCGCTGCAGCATCGATAGAGCATTCCGGGTATCGCCACTGCGTAAGATTGGCGCTTGCCGATGCTGTTGAATTTGATGGAGAACATATTTTTGGTCAAAAGCAGTTTGACCGTATTTTCATTTCCTATGCCTTGTCGATGATCCCCCAATGGCGCGAAATATTGCAACAGGCGATTAAATCACTGGCACCGGACGGGTCCCTCCACATCGTTGATTTTCACCATCAACAAAAAATGCCCTCATGGTTTCGTGGCGGTCTGTTGGCATGGCTCAACAAGTTTAGCGTGAAGCCCCGAATTCAATTGAAATCCTATGTTGAATATCTGGCAGAAGATGACGCGATGACTTTGCGTTTTGAGAGTCTCTATAATGACTACGCTTGCTATGCGGTATTAACGCGCAAGAATTGATTTTTTGCGTTTTGGTGGCATTAAAAAACCCGGCCTTTGAGCCGGGTTTTCTTTGTCACTAATAGACGAATTGAATTCTATGATGCGGGAGGATAATGACGAGGCAAACACAGGAAGATGTTTGGGGGAAGGGGCGGTCTGCTTGAAAGGCAGAGCAAGTCAATTTGCTCCTTTGAATTGCGGGTTTGTTGCATCAAAATCCTGTGTCTTGGCATGGTTTTAATCCTCGATTGGAATTGATCTTGGTTACGCTTGGACGCTTACGCTACATAATTTTAAGGAATGTGAGATTGGAGTTGTCCGACCCGATCTACGTTTTCTTTGGGAGCCCAATGGCTGCGTTGAACATTGTTCAGAAACTGCTTTGTTGAAACTGCCCAGCTATAATTTAGCGCTTCCATCCGGCACTTTTTGTCATCCAGACTGAGCGCATTTATAGCGGCATTGCGCAAATCATTGTCGAGAATTCCCGTTACTCCTTGAACAACAATATCCTTGGGGCCCATCACGGGAAAGGCTGCAACTGGCAGCCCTGAGGCCATCGCTTCCAACAGGACCACGCCGAAGGTATCGGTGAGGCTGGGAAATACAAACACGCTGGCTGAAGCATAAATTTGGGCTAGTTGTTCACCCTCTTTGTTGCCGGTGAAAAGGACATTAGGATAACGCTGTTTCATCTGTTCCAGCTGCGGGCCGTCGCCCACCACTATTTTAATGCCCGGTAGATCAAGGTTTAGGAATGCCTCGATGTTTTTTTCCACCGAGACGCGGCCGACATAAAGGAATGCCGGTTGCTTCGTGCCAAATAGCATGGAGTTGTCGGGACGGAATTGAGTTGTATTAACACCGCGCGTCCAGAGAGAAATATTGTTGAAACCTCGATCTGTGAGTTCATTGGCCAATGATTTTGTCGCGACCATCAGACCTGAACCGGCATTATGAAACCGTCGCAAGAATGCGTAGCTCCACGAAAGCGGGACGGGAAAACGTGCGGCCAAATATTCCGGGAAACGGGTGTGGTAGCTGGTGGTGAAACTGATATTGCGCTCCAGGCAATAGGCTCGCACCGCAAAACCTATCGGCCCTTCTGTGGAAATATGGATGTAGTCCGGTCTAAATTTTATCATCGCCTGATGGATATGGGCCTGGGTGATGTAAGATAATCGTATTTCAGGATAGGTGGGGCAGGGGATTGAGCGGCTGCGCACCGGCGCGATGAAGGAGACTTCTGCACCAAAGCGCTTTAACCCTTTGCGTAATTGTTCATTTGTGCGCACCACACCGTTTATTTGCGGGTGCCACGCGTCAGTTGCAATTAAAATGCGCATGTTCAGGCTGCTGTCTGTAACTCGGATTTAGGTTGATCGTGCTTTGGCTCATGGGCTTGCTCCTGATCAGTTTCTGTTTGTTCCAACCAGCGAATGATTTCCAGTTTGCCGTCGCTGGTTTCACCAATGGCCGTACAGCTTTCTACCCAATCGCCGGTATTTACATATTCGATCTCGTTGATTTTGGTGATTGCTACATGGTGGATATGGCCGCAGATCACACCGTCGACATTCTGGCGACGGGCCTCAGTTGCAAGGGCGGTTTCAAATTCTCCGATGAGATTGACCGCGGTCTTCACCTTATGCTTGAGCCATGCAGATAATGACCAGTAAGGAAGGTGCAGTTTTCGGCGAACCCAGTTGAATTTTGCGTTGGCGATGATCGACATTTCGTAGGCCCAGTCGCCCAGATATGCGAGCCATTTGGCGTAGCGCACGACGATGTCGAATTCGTCGCCATGAATGACCAAAAACTTCCGCCCGTCAGCAGTTTCATGGATGATCTGGGAGACGATATCGATATTGCCGAAATGGTTACCGCAATAATCGCGCAACGCTTCGTCATGATTTCCGGGGATGTAATAGAGATGCGCGCCCTTGCGTACTTTGCGCAATAGTGCCTGCAACACGTCATTATGGGCTTGAGGCCAATTGGCTTTTTTTCGCAGGCGCCAGAAATCCACGATGTCACCGACAAGGTAATATGTGTCCGCGTCATGGGCTTTTAGGAATTTGAGGATTTGCTCTGCCTGACACCCATTTGTTCCCAGATGGAAATCAGACAAAAAGAGAGTGCGATAGAATTTTCGAGGTTGGTTCGATTTTTTCATGTCAAGCCTTGCCCACGTTGTGCATTGTTTCTAATGGCATTTTGGCTGATTCTCGTTTCACTTTTGTGACAGTTGCAAAGCTTGTTGTTTTCTAATTTTGGCCGGATGCCTCCGGTCTTTTTGTCATCAAACCGTTATCTAACTTTTGTATCCCAGTATCGAGTTTATGATTCTAGGGAGATAACATGTCTCAAAATGTTCTCGGTGAAGAAATCAAATCCCGCCAACGCTGGATGGGTGTTTTGGCAAAGGCCTTATGGGATAATCTGGAAATGATCTGGAAAGATTTTCCATTCACCACGGCCTATAAATTTTTGCGTAAGGCTGAAACCGGATTGGTAATGGTCGAGGGACGAACAGGGGGCACTGGCGCTCCGTTCAATCTGGGTGAAACCACTGTAACGCGTTGTTCTATAAGCCTGCAAAGTGGCGAAATAGGCCATGCTTATGTGATGGGCAGAAATCACAAACATGCGGAGATTGCTGCTGTATGTGATGCCTTGATGCAAAGTGCGCGCCATGACGAGGTTGATCGCAACATTATAAATCCACTGGAGAAGTTTGCACGTTCAACTGCGGCAAAACAATCGGCGAAAGTGGCAGCGACAAAAGTTGACTTCTTCACCGTGGTACGAGGGGAGGACGTTTGATGGAAGATCTCACAAACAAAGCTAGCCTGGATGGCGGATTCGAAGATGTGGCAACAGAAAGTGCGGGCATGTTTCGTGCTGTGCTCGATGCCATGTCGCATCCCGGCACGATGCAGAGCCAGTTGACAAATTTGAC
>JAESSK010000257.1 GCA_016764155.1 Rhizobiaceae bacterium | reverse complement strand
CGGGATTTTCCAAACCGGTAATTCGCCCTCGCTCCGCACCATCGGTGTTACCAGATTATAATCGGTCATGGCGATATCTCCGCCTAAAGGGGAAGGTTGGTTTGGCCTAAAAGGCGGGCTTGGCATGATGTTTCGGGTGCCCGGCAAAAAAACTTCGGCGCGCAGTGCGAAGCCGGTCAGAGGCGTAAAGGGAGGGACTTCCTCCAGCATCATTCCAATTCGGGGAACCCAGAGCGACTTGCCGGTGAAATTCTCACCCAATGGCGGCGCTATTCCCGGAGATCGTATTGTGGGAATTTTGGAGCCGGGTGAGGGCATCACCATTTATCCCATTCAATCATCAGCATTAGAGAAATTTGACAACCAGTCGGAGCGTTGGCTCGATGTGCGCTGGGACATCGATGAAAACAATACCAGACGCTTTCCGGCACGGTTATATCTAACGGTGATCAACGAACCCGGCACCCTTGCCGGCATCGCAGAAGTGGTGGCAAATAATGATGGAAATATCCAGAATTTGGTGATGGAAACGCCTGATGCAGATTTCACTCAAATGCAGATGGACGTTGATGTGTGGGACCTTAGCCATCTAAATCGGATCATCCGGCAATTATCCAAAAAACCCGTGGTAAATAAAATCGAACGTATAACTAATTAATGAGAGGTTTTTTCGGTCCACCCATTGTCATTGCCGAGAAAAATTACCACTATCTAGTTATATCTTAGATGCGGCACAAATATTTAAGAATGTAGGGCTAAATTATCAGTTAGGGTTTGTAAATTTGCTCAAACGAGCGGTTAGCCTAAGTGAGTAGCGTATAAAAAATAATGTTGTTTGATAGAAGACATCCACCAGACTGGCGTGAAAAATTAAGAATTACNCTTTGGCCCCGGCGTAGCTGGGCACGCTCTGGCAAATATGTAGCAAAACGGATTTTGCGATTAACGGCATCNCCNCACGCGGTCGCCGCAGGGGTAGCGGCAGGCGTATTTTCCTCTTTTACACCCTTTATGGGCCTTCATTTCCTAATTGCGTTCGCCATCGCCTATATCGTTGCCGGAAANTTTCTGGCAGCAGGCCTCGGCACATTCATCGGAAANCCGGTATCCTTTCCATTCATATGGGCTGCTACCTATTCGAGCGGAAATTTCATTCTGCACGGTAAATCGAAAGATGGTGACGGCAGCGGCATCATGAAATTGGCCGATGTGCAGTGGATGGATATGGGTTGGTCCGGAATATTGGAAACCCTAGGTGGCATCTGGGAACCTTTGATAAAACCAATGCTNGTTGGGGGCATTCCAATCGGTACAGTTTTTGCGATTTGCGCCTATATCCTTACCCGTGCTGCCTCCAGAAAATTCCGCGATTCTCGTATGAAAAAACTGGAAAAACTGGAAAAACCGACCAAACCTGATTCTGGTCCAAAAATAAATTCAAACAACAAAATACAAAATTCCGCAGCTGAGTAAATTCTCAACTGCCAAGAAAGGATATCTACTCCATGATAATCGGGTTTGGCAGTGATTTGATGGATATCCGCCGCATCGAGAAATCCATTGAGCGTTTCGGAGATCGATTCGTTCAACGCCTGTTTACTGACATAGAACAGGCAAAATCAGACCGCAGAAAGCTTCGGGCCGCTTCTTACGCAAAACGATTTGCCGCCAAGGAAGCCTGCTCTAAGGCGCTGGGNACAGGGATATCGGGTGGTGTTTTCTTCAAGGATATGGGGGTTGTAAACCTGCCATCTGGAAAACCGACATTTCACCTCACAAATGGGGCGGCAAAACGGCTCGCGACGATGGTTCCTCCCGGCCACGAGGCTCATATTCACCTGACAATTACCGATGATTTTCCACTGGCCCAAGCCTTTGTGATCATCGAGGCACTGCCAAAACCGGCAGAAAGCTGATTGAGCCCCCAATCAATATCTATGAAACCGCGAATCATTGATAAAGAACCATTGTGTTCTGCCGCGTGAATGATTATTTCATAGTCTCAAATTGAAACTCATTCGTGGAACGAGAAAATTGGCTGAACGAACAAGTGCCAGTGAATCCGGTGGTGTATCTGAAATACTATCGATTGTGGTGCAGGCATTGCTATTGGCGGTTGTGGTTAGAACGTTACTTTTTCAACCGTTCTCCATTCCATCNGGTTCAATGAAACCAACATTGCTGATCGGTGACTATTTGTTTGTGAACAAATATAGCTACGGCTATTCAAAGTTCTCAATTCCTTTCTCTCCTGATCTCTTCAGTGGTCGGATTTGGGAAGATAAACCCGAGCGCGGCGATATTGCCGTNTTCAAACTGCCAAGCAATACGGATATTGATTATATCAAACGGGTCATNGGNCTGCCTGGCGATAAAATTCAGGTGATTGAAGGTGTGCTTCATATCAACGGAACCGCCGTTAAGCGCGAGCGCAAGGGCACCTATAAGGATGACGAATCTTTCAGAAATTCAGAAGTGCCGATCTACGTTGAAACTCTGCCCAATGGCGTTAGCTACGACACACTAGATCTTAGCCCGCGCAGCGAAGGCGANAANACCAAAGTGTTTGAAGTGCCAAAGGGCCACTATTTCATGATGGGTGATAACCGCGATAATTCNCTCGACAGCCGGTTTGATGTTGGCTTNGTCCCGTTTGAAAANTTTGTCGGCCCGGCATCCATGGTCTTTTTCTCGGTNAAAAATGGAACCCATCCTCTGGCATTTTGGAATTGGCCAGCAGATATGCGGTTTAACCGACTTCTCAGAGGGTTATAGCACCGTGTCGACCACAAGCCTTGAGAGAGGAAAACGCCGTTTCGGTGTGTTGGAAAAACGGCTGGGTTTCGTCTTTAACGATTTTGAAAATCTTGAGCGCGCGTTGACGCACGCAAGTGTACGCAAAAAATCGGACGATAATTTTCACTACGAACGGCTAGAATTCCTTGGTGATCGGGTGTTGGGTCTTGCGGTTGCGCAAATGATCTATTCGGTCTTTCCCGACGCCGATGAGGGCGAACTTTCTCTGCGATTGAATGCCTTGGTAAAGGGCAGTACACTAGCGCAGATTTCTGATAAGCTCGGATTGCACGAATTTATTCGAACCGGTGGTGATCTTAAAGAACTAAAGGGCAAGCGCATGCAATCAGTGCGCGCCGATGTGCTTGAAGCNTTGATTGCATCGATCTATCTTGATAGCGGTTTGGAGGCGTCGAATGCCTTCATCGAGCGCTTTTGGATTGATAGATTGCATGATGAAGCGGGTGCNGAGCGTGATTCAAAAACGGCACTTCAGGAATGGTCCCATGCAAATCGCTTGGGGACGCCTGTCTATTCTGAATTAAAACGCACCGGGCCAGACCATGATCCGGAATTTACAGTTGGCGTGGTCGTAAAAGAGCGCACAGAATGCGTTGGCATGGGCCGCTCTAAAAGGGCTGCCGAGCAAATGGCAGCGGGCGCTATGTTAGTACAAGAAGGCATATGGAAAAAATCGAAAGCAGCCTCATGAGTGAAGAACCCACAAACACAACAGACACAACAGATACAAAAACCAGCGAGTACCCGACAAAATCTGGTTTTGTTGCATTAATTGGCGCTCCCAATGCCGGTAAATCTACTTTGATGAACCTGCTTGTGGGCGCAAAAGTATCGATTGTTACCCACAAGGTGCAGACCACGCGTGCGATCATGCGCGGGATCACCATGAAGGATAATTGTCAGGTCATTTTTGTCGATACGCCGGGGCTTTTNAAACCCCGCCGNAAACTCGATGAAGCCATGGTAAGCACCGCATGGGGCGGTGCAAAAGACGCGGATATCACCGTATTCCTGCTCGATGTGGAACGCGGCATTACCGATGATTTACCCCGTATTTTGGCTGGCGTTAATAATGTTCCAGGCAGAAAGGCTTTGCTGCTCAACAAGATCGACCAAATTCAGCGCGACAAGNTGCTTGCCCTTTCTGAAGCCGTCAACAAACTGGCGGAGTTTGATGCAACCTTTATGATGNCGGCGCTGAAAGGCGATGGCCGCGAAGAATTCATGCAATATCTGGTTGATCACCTACCTGAGGGGCCGCTTCTTTATCCTGAAGACCAAATCTCGGATATNCCCATGCGCCAGTTGGCAGCNGAGATCACCCGCGAAAAACTCTTCCTTCGCCTGCATCAGGAANTGCCTTANTCNTCTCATGTGGAAACGGAAAACTGGACCGAAAAAGAAGATGGTTCAGTGAAGATCGAGCAGGCCATCTATATTGAGCGCGATAGCCAAAAGAAAATCCTGATCGGNAAGAATGGCGCCACCATCAAGGCGATCTCCATGGCTGCCCGCAAGGAAATNGGCGAGATTCTCGATCAGACAGTGCANTTATTTCTNTTTGTNAAAGTTCGCGAGAACTGGGGTAACGACCCNGAACGCTTCCGCGAAATGGGCCTTGAGTTTCCCCGNAAATAGCGCACNATTAGTCCATGCAATGGAGTGATGAAGGTCTGATTCTTGGNGTGCGCCGTCATGGCGAAAGCAGCGTTATCGCGGAAGTGATGACGCCGGATCGCGGTCGCCATTTGGGCATTGTGCGCGGTGGACGTTCTTCGNGAATGCGNCCGGTNTTGCAGCCCGGAAATTCTGTCGTTGTGACNTGGCGTGCACGCCTTGAAGANCATTTGGGCGCGTATTTGATCGAGCCTGAGACCCTTCGTGCTGCAAGTCTTATGGAAACCTCACTGGGAATCTACGGCGTTCAAACCCTTGCCGGGCATTTTCGCCTGCTGCCGGAGCGCGACCCGCATCTGGCGCTTTATCGGGCCGGGCTGGTCATTCTCGATCATCTGGAAGTGCCGGAGATAGCCGCTCAACTTATGGTGCGCTTTGAACTGGCCCTACTTGAAGAACTCGGTTTCGGGCTGGACCTGGCCACGTGCGCCGCCACCGGTACAACCAAAGATCTGATCTATGTTTCGCCAAAATCAGGACGCGCCGTCAGTAAAGATGCTGGCGCGAACTGGGCTGATAAAATGTTGGCTTTGCCGCCATTCTTGCAAATTGCAACGGAGCCANTGTCGCAGAACCCAAGCCATTCCGATTTATCCAATGGCTTGGAGCTAACNCGCTTTTTCCTCGACCGACACATCTATCTGCCAAGGGGCATCCGCCCTCCCGATGAGAGGGCAGGGTTCATAAAGACCATAGAAAAAGCCTTCAACGCAGCCTAACCAACCGCATAGCGCCCTTGTGGCACCTCTTTGATCGGCCAGTGCACCGCAGCAGCCGCAAGACCGGCGACAACCGAACTCCACCACATCAAATCGTAGGAGCCGGTGGCATCAAATATTTTTCCGCCAAGCCAAATCCCNAGGAATGAACCGACCTGATGGGAAAAGAACACAAAGCCGAACAGCATCGACATATAACGTGTCCCAAACATCACTTTCACAAGTCCCTGCGTCGGCGGCACCGTGGAGAGCCATAATACCCCCATGCCNGCAGAAAATAGGATTACGGATAAAGTGCTGATCGGCGTCAGCACAAAGATCGTAATGATGATCGCGCGGCCAACATAGATAAAACTCAAAATATATCGCTTGGGTATCCGCATCATTAGCGTGCCGGATAAAATCGCACCGAAAATATTAAACAGTCCGATAAGGCCGATGGACCAACGCCCCAGCGATCGGTCCAGACCAAGATCAACGATATAGGAAGGCATATGNACCGTGATGAANGCCACGTGATAGCCGCAAACAAAAAAGCCAAACGTCAAAAGCCGGTAAGAGCGATGNCTGAAAGCTTCAACAATTGCTTCGCGAATNGTTTGATCCGCCCGGCCATCTTCGCTCTTGATNTCGGGTTTTCCGCGCAAGGGGTACACCAGCAANGGCACAAAGGCGACGCAGGCNGCGAGGAAATAAAGCGTAATGACATANCCATATTGTTCAAGAAACGCATTNCCGATGGGGGAAAACAGGAATTGNCCGGCAGAACCNGANGCNGTGCCNAAGCCAAACGCGATACCATGGTAACGCTCCGGNAAAAGCCGGGCNAANGCCGCAATAATCAGGAAAAANGCACTNGATGCGACACCAATNCCNACCANCACACCGGCNGANAAGGTGAGCGTGGTAATATCGGTAGCCTGAGACATAATCAGCAGGCCAGCGACATAAAGCACCACGCCAACAATCAGCGTTCTGGCNGTGCCATATTTATCAGCAATCATGCCGACGAATGGTTGGGCCACACCCCANGCCAGATTTTGAATGGCAATCGCAAAAGCGAANCCCTCACGGCTCCAGCCATTGGCATCGGTCATTGGAACCATGAAAAACCCAATGATTGAACGNGGCCCAAAGGCCAATATGCCTACCAGGCAACCTATTGCAATGATTGACCAAACTTTGGTTTTGCTCATATTTTCCGCCGACATTTTAGTGACCTTATTTATTTCAACCTTCGGAAGGTATAAGTTTGGCGTGTGACATCAAGTGAATTTTATTGATCGATAAAATGCAAAGAGGGAAGTGCCTGAATGTTNTTCGATATCGATCTGATTTCCGAACGCCCNGTCNCCTTCCTNTTCATGGCTTTGATGTTTTGCTATGTGCTCTTTACTTACNTGATGGATTTATTCGGAAAAAANCGTGGAAATATGTGGCACGGCGAATTGCCGAACAATAAACCAATAAACCGGCGTTTGCGGCAATGGTTTGGGTATCCGTTCTTTCTGATTTTAATTATTGTTGGTCTTGCGGGCNTTGTGGACCGTAAAATATGGATTTTTCTTGGAATTACCGGTCATTTTGTCTGATTTTATGAAAAACCGTCCANAGTATNCATTGCCAACCCTTGAATTCATTTGCAATACTAGTTAAATAATAGCTGTCCCTTGCGGACATATTTTTACACCCACCTTATGCTCAAATTGAGTATAAATCAAATTTATGACAGGTGGGTAATGCTGGGAGATGAATGTGGCTGATATTCTGGAATTTGAAATCGAAAATGTGGAAACNATTTCCTCGTCTAAAACGGCGGAAGAGCGTTTCGGTCAATTGCCNATGCCATCTTTGGAATATACCGAGGAAGTGGCNCGGGAAACAGCGCCNCTTTATGAACTCGTGCGCCANCATATNCCGGAAATCGAATGGCCGGTCCATGCGCCTTATGTTTATGCCATTAACAAGCTNAAAAANCAGCGNAATGCGGTCATTCTTGCCCATAATTATCAAACGCCNGAAATTTACCACTGCGTNGCNGATATCAANGGCGANAGCCTGCAACTTGCCATAGAAGCNGGCATTGTGGATGAAGAAATCATCATCCAGTGCGGTGTGCATTTCATGGCGGAAACCTCAAAACTGCTGAACCCGGANAAAACCGTTCTTATTCCAGATTCAAAAGCCGGTTGTTCGCTGGCTGAATCGATCACTGGCGCAGATATCCGCTTGCTGCGNGAAGCNCATCCCGGCGTNCCGATCATCACCTATGTGAATACTTCGGCCGAGGTGAAAGCTGAAAGCGATATTTGCTGCACCTCTTCCAATGCGGTGCAAGTGGTGGAAAGCATGGGAACNGATACTGTGTTCCTGATCCCCGACGAATATCTGGCGCAGAACATCGCCAAGCAAACCGANGTNAAAATCCTCACATGGAAGGGCCATTGCGAAGTGCATGAGCGCTTCACACCGGAAGAATTGTTGGCCTATAAGGAAGCTGATCCGGGCCTCCAAATCATCGGCCATCCAGAATGCCCNCCCGAAGTGGTNGACGTTTGTGATTTTTCAGGTTCNACCGCNGGCATGATCGAATATGCCAGAGGTCAAAAGCCCGGCGCCCGCGTCATGCTGGTGACCGAGTGTTCCATGGCGGCTAACATCGAAGACGAAGTCAAAGGCGTAGAGTTCATCAAACCCTGCAATCTTTGCCCTCACATGAAGCGCATCACGCTGCCTAAAATTCTCGATAGTCTGGTTTATATGCGCGACGAAGTTCTGGTTGATCCTGCATTGGCTAAAAAAGCAAAACGTGCTGTTGANCGCATGGTGAATTTGAAAAGCAATTAAAGATGGCCAAACAAGCAGAACTGTTTTCGCCGGATGCCTTTGCTGATTCTGATGATGTCATCATCATTGGCGGTGGTCTGGCTGGTCTTTTTTGCGCCCTGAAAATGGCACCNCGNCCGGTAACGGTACTTGCTGCTGCCCCAATTGGCACAGGCGCATCNTCNGCTTGGGCGCAGGCAGGCATTGCAGCGGCTGTATCCGAAGGNGATACGGTNGATAAGCATCTGGCTGACACCNTTGAAGCGGGTGCCGGAATTGTAGACCAGAATATCGCNGCTCTGATGGTGGGCCANGCNGCCGACCGCATTCACGATCTGCTNGATTATGGCGTTCCNTTNGATACTGATCTGGAAGGCCGCTTGGTTACTTCACGCGAAGCTGCTCACTCTGAAAACCGTGTGGTGCGCGTTAAGGGTGATATGGCCGGAAAAGCCATCATGGGCGCATTGGTAAGCGCTGTTCACAACACCCCGTCCATCCGCCTGCTTGAAGGCTATGTGGCCGAAGAATTGGTAATGTCCGGCAAGCACGTGGCGGGTCTGATTGCGCGCCCCGACGAAGGCCGTTCCCAAACCCGTATAGAA
>JAESSK010000256.1 GCA_016764155.1 Rhizobiaceae bacterium | reverse complement strand
CCAGCTTGTCGCGAGTGTGATGGTTGTAAATCCCAGTGGAATTTCAATACCGGCGCGGGGCAATTGGGCAAATAATTCATAGGCAAAAAAGAATTGTATAAATAGCGGCGTGCCACGAAACAAAAATACAAACCAGTTAGCAGGCTTTCGTAGCCAGATATTTTCACTTATGCGACCAACCGCCAAAGCGGTGGCAAACAGGAAACCAAAAAAAACTGCAATGATTGCTAAATAGATATTCCACAACATGCCGCTGCCGATTAACACAAATTGATCACAAATCGTGATGTCCGTTTTCGGCAAGGCGCGTACGCCAAATCCTATTGAGCGAAAAGCGTAATCTGTAAGGGTCTGGGTGCAGCTCATGAAGAAACCTCCTGACCTATAGTCGATTGTCCCCGTGAAACACGGGCGGTGAGCGCCTTAAACACTCCCTCGCTTAGCCTGGTTAAACTCAGATAAAATACCAGCAGTGCCAGAAAATACCATAAACGCCAATCGGGATGCGGATATTCAAAATAACTGGTTTTTGCCCCCCCAAGTTCCCTTGCCCAATAGACAATNTCTTCAATGCCCAACAAGAAGAGCAATGGCGTAGCTTTAACCAGAATCATCCACAAATTGGAAAGTCCCGGAAGGGCGTAGGTCCACATTTGCGGGAGGTGAATACGGCGAAAAACCTGACGCTCGCTCATGCCGAAGGNCCGGGCGGTTTCCAATTGGCCTTTGGGGACAGCATTCAGTGCACCATGCAGTGTGTTGGCAACAAAAGCACCAAANACNATNGAAAATGCAATCACCGCCANNGTAAAACNCCAGAGGTCGTGGGCCCAGATCGGTGANNTCCCCAAGGGCATTTTTGCCGCCGTACANACAACAAAATCNGCGCCTTGGTAGATAGGATCNGTNATTTCCGGACATTTAATCCGGTGGCGCNCAAATTCGACCATCTGGTCGAGAGCGATGGGAACNAATAGAAAGAAGATGATTTCAGGAATGCCGCGAACCATGCTGGTATAAATAAGGCCAAACCAGCGAAGGGGNAAAAACGAAGAGCGTCTGGCCAGNGCCCCTGAAAACCCCAATANCATTGTNACAGGCGCNGTGACGATAAGCANGCTAAATACTACCAGAAAGCTGGCGTAAAACTGCTGATGTTTCGGGGTAGACAAATAGCATAAAAGCCATTGCCAGCCTTCAAGCAGGGAGGGGTCAGAGCACATTGTTGCTTAAGAAAAAGGGCCCGCCAATTTGGGGGCCCCTTAACATTGTCCGGATCAATAAGGTCCCTTCATGCCGTCAAACCATTTGGCTATCAAGGCATTGAGTGAACCGTCTTTTTTCATTGTAGCAATCGCTGCGTTCAATTTGCCCTTCAGCTCGCCATCACTTTCACGAACACCAAGACCAACACCTTTACCAAGGACGATGTCTTCACCAACGAACACCAACTCGCCATTGCTTTCAGCTACGATTTTCTTAAGGAAAGCCTTGTCGGCAAAAACAGCATCGGCTTCTCCGTTGCGCACGGCCGCGGTGGTTTCATCCGGAGTGGCAAATTCAACCAGTGTCGCACCGGTAGTGGCAACATAACCGGATTGTATGGTGTTCACCTGAGCAGCAACATTGCCTTTTGTCGCGTCGGCACCGGCACCAGACAGCGCCATATANGCNCTTGGATCTGCAGGNAAATAGGGGTCAGTGAAATCAATCACCTTGTCGCGTTCTTCGGTAATGCTCATGCCGGCAATGATGGTGTCATAATTGCCGGATACCAGGTTAGGAATGATTGAATCCCAGTCATTCTTTACCCACACGCATTTAAGTTTGGCAATTTCACACAATTTGTCGCCAACGTCGCGCTCATATCCGTCGATTTCACCCTTGTCATTGATAAAGTTATAAGGAGGATAAGCGCCCTCAGTTCCCATTCTGACGTCTTGAGCGAAAGCGCTCCCTGTGGCAAATACAGCTACCATTGCTGCAATAAGAATTTTTTTCATTTTCATTTCTCCCTTAGTTGGTCNTCAATTGGCGCCCGTAGCGCTCAAAAAGTTTTTCAGTCTTGTAGATTTCGTCTTGTTAAATACCGCCTCCGGCGCGCCCTGTTCTTCTATCAGGCCTTCATGCAAAAATATNACGTGGTTTGCNACATCGCGGGCAAGTTTCATATCGTGGGTTACGATAAGCATGGTACGGCCCTCTTTTGCAAGGTTCTTGATAACGCGCACCACTTCCGCCTCAAGCTCCGGGTCNAGCGCACTTGTTGGTTCGTCGAANAACATTGCTGCCGGTTCCATTGCCAGCGCCCTTGCAATGGCTGCGCGTTGCTGTTGTCCGCCAGATAGCTGCGAAGGATAATTATCGCACTTCTCGCCAATGCCAACCTTCTCAAGTAATGCACGCCCAAGCGCCTCGGCTTCTTTCGGATCTTTTCCAAGAACACTAAGNGGCGCTTCGATGACATTTTGCAAAATGGTCAAATGCGCCCACAAATTAAATTGCTGAAAGACCATCGATAGATTGGTGCGAATGGCGCGCACATGGTTAGGATCGCTCGGCCTGCGGTTGGTGTTATTTTGGTTCCACTCGACCTG
Organism: Rhizobiaceae bacterium; assembly: GCA_016764155.1. Lineage (GTDB taxonomy): Bacteria > Pseudomonadota > Alphaproteobacteria > Rhizobiales > Rhizobiaceae. The sequence goes on along the minus strand of JAESSK010000256.1, from coordinate 4,941 downwards.
CTTGCCTTGAAATATAATGTCGCCGCGTTGCGGAATTTCCAATAAATTTGCGCACCTAAGCAGGGTACTCTTGCCGGAACCGGAAGAACCGATGAGCGCAATCACATCACCTCGCTTCGCATTGAGGGTGATACCCTTGAGAACTTCAAGGGTTCCGAAACTCTTATGAATATCTTTCAATTCAATCACCGGCGTCGAAGATTTGATTGTTTGTTGGGTATCCATTATCCACCAGCAGTGCGCGAAAACATTGAATTAGAAGGAAGTTTGCATAATTTTTTCTCAAATCACAAGGGATACATAAGTCTCACGATATTAGATTTCGGATTAGCTCGTGCCATTTGCATAATTAAATGCCGCTTTCAATTCCCGGATGAGCAAAATTTCAAGCGGTTTAAACATTCGATATCCACGCAGTATTTTACTTGCAGATCCTACCGATGTGATGTTCAGCGCCTTCAAACTTTTCTGGGTTTCGGGCAGATTTTTTAACTGTGCCTGGGCTATCGCCCTTACGATATTATACAGCGGCCAGCTCTTCATTTGCATTCGATCGCTCCAGCCCAAAGCCTCAGCATATTTTTTCTCTGAAATCGCCAGCAAAGCAAAAGTGATGAAATAGGATGACGTAGGGTTGGCATTCAGTTGAAGCGCTTTCCTTGAATAGCGCATGCCCTCCTTCCACAAGCCCGCATCAATGGCCATTTTTGTTCCGAAATCAGACAATAATTCAGGATCGTTTGGATTGAGTTTAATGGCTGCTCGTCCGATGCGGACAAACTCGGGAATATTGCCGTTAAATAGAAGGGCCGTATAAAGTGAACGTTTTGAAAGGGTGCTGAACTGATCCAGTTTAACGGCCTTGATTGCCACCTCTAACGCGCGCTTTAGGGGATCATAGCCGGTTCTTCTATTGGAGTTTAATAATTCCTCGTAAAGATAGATGAAAGAAAGTGCCGCATGGGCCTCCGCATAATTTGGGTCCGTTTTTACGGCTGTCTCNAGACAGTTTCGAATTTCAAGATGATCAGCGGCGGCAAAAGTCCTCCAGTAATCATATAATTTCAAGGTGCAAAGATAGGCGTTCATNCCGCCNNCTTTTTGCTGNTAACGNTTTTGTTCAAGCTGGTTGAGAATACCGCCGGGACTGCCNACCTCGATAGCAATGGCCCGCACNGCTTCCTTTTGAATTTGCAGNACGCCTTCGGATGTAAACGCGCGGTCAAAGTTCTGGGCCCATTGNACAATGCCCGTTTCTGCACTTTCCAAACGATAGGAAATGCGAATGCGTTCTTCGGCGACAGTCAGAGACCCGCGCAATATGTAATCCGCATGAAAGGAAGGGANNTTNGGTGCATTACCGCCTTCTTTTTCGGCATAGGTTGAAAGCCATGAAAATCGCGAAAGCTCTGACACTAGATCAAACCGCAAACTGGATTTAAAGCCATCAAAATCATGATTATCAGAAACATTTTTAAATTCAGCAACTGCAACAATCGGCGCATGGGGTGGATGGTCATCCACCGGTTGCACAATTGGTAAAAACCGAAACGCCACTGCACCTAATATCACCACGAAACTGATCGCAGAGAGAATTGGCCACCAACGCTTGTTCANGAATTTTTTGCGTGGTGGCGTCGCATCCAGTTGGTGCGTGCCGAATTTTGGTGAGGGGATCAGATTGGATAAAAATTCTGGCCGGTAGGAACCCTTTGGTATTTGGAATCTTATCGGTTCACTTGTCTGGCCGTCCGCATAATAGGCATCCAGTGCTTTGCGCAGTTTTCCTGCTAGCACCCGGACGGTAGGATCAACCAGAGAATCGAAGCTTTCCGGCTTATTTAGAGCATCTATCGCAATCGTATAGGCTTTAAGCCGATCCTCTTTNCCATCAAGTTTTTGAGTAACAACATAAGTTAAAAAGGCACGCATCTGCTGGGAAGCCGCAAAAGGCGGACTCTCAAGCACTGGCTGAAGAGACAACAAAACCTCTTCACGCGCCCAATTTTCACCTGCGTCAGTCACAGTAATAACCTCGACGTTGTGTCTGGCAACAATCGACTCATGCCAAACAAGGAGCAAAACTAACATAAGTTAATTAAGATGCCAATGCTGTCTCTATGCATGCCAGCACTTTGCATGTGACCAGTTTACTCTTGAAATTAACCGTAAATTTCACTGGTTTACCTTCTAAATTGTATCAAGACGGGCCATTTACGCTTCAAGTTAGTTTGAACGGTCGTGCGGCGGATTGTGGGGATTTGTTATTCCATAACCCAGCTATACGGTCGTTTATTTTTTTGAAAGCGGGTACGAGCGATGTTTGAGATCAGCAAATCTNCCAAAATGACTGCACCCGCCANNACGGGCAATGTGTCTCCCTTGGCTCTCGACAACGAGAACCCGTTCCAGAAATTACGTGACCAGGCAGAAGACCTTGGCTGCAAATTCTTTGCCATGTTTCACTGCCCTAAGGCTAAGCAGTCATTTAAGGACGTTGTGATTTTTTCAAACTGGCCCGCCAACGTGTTTGATGACAGCGAGGATTTTTATCCAGCGCTCAGCACTGATTTGGCAAAAAGGGTCAATGACACCATTGTTCCATTCCAGTGGTCTCTCGAAATTCTCGACACTTCCCCACAATCCGAAGTGGAGAAATCTGCGGCTGACCTGTTTTGTCAATTTCGACTACTGGACGGTATTATCATTCCGGTACATGGGCCGGCGGATAATGTTGGTTTTGTTGTACTCGGCGCATTGAAAAAGGAATTGAAGTCGAGCCAAATTTCAATGCTGCAATCNATNGCCATCGAACAGTTTGATCTGCATTTCANGGCCAGCCAACAAAANCTNGATTCACANGGGCGCTTAACACCGCGCGAAGTNAAAGTTNTGCAATTCATGGTNGACGGAAAAAGCACNGACGAAATTGCAAATATTATGAATNTNTCTGCGATGACCGTTGGTATTTATGCCAGCAGCGCAAAATCCAAACTAAATTCATCAACCAAAATTCANGCNGTTGCTCGCGCAATGCGAAACGGCGTCATCGGTTAACANCTTTCACCACTCNCCTGAGGCCTTTNTCACNTTGTGANACGNGANCTCAGGTTGGGGCGGAGCCAGCCCTGTTCTTGTGATGGAGGAATCCACTTTGTCCATCACCTTAAAAGAGCAGGGCTGGTCTCAATTCATTTACTCACCACCATCAATGATTATCAAACATCGTTCTGGAATGATTTTCAATCGCCTCAGAAATCGCCACCCGNCAGATTTCTGCAAATGCATCGATCTTTTTNGGNCGCTGANNTTCTTTTGGCGAAACAAGNGCAAGNCTTGCCTCTTCCACATCATGGCTGAGTGGCCGCCTTATGATNACATCACCACTGTAGCTGTGTTTGNTCGCGATTGGCAAAAGNGCAAANGAATANCCATGGTTCAGCCCCACCAAGGAGCGCACCAGCTCTAGCGAGCGGGCACGGTAACGNACATCAGGCTGAATACCGCGTTGACGAAAAAGGTTCTGATAATATTCCCGGACNCCNGGAATATCGAGCATCACAAACGGATGNTCNGCNAAATCGTCCAGCGACANGGATTCNNGCCCCGCAAGCGGGTGNTGTTGCGATAACAGCACATGAGGNCGCACAGCNNCNAACCGNTCAGTATGGACGGTGGAATCATCAAACATATCNTAGGTGATTGCGATATCGGCCGTNCCTTCTTTNACCGTGTTGACCACATCCACNAGCGAACCCTCATGCAATCGNACNCTCACATTTGGATGTTGNGCTGCAAGATTGCTGAAAACCGGCGGCAATACATAGGGCGAAATCACATGATAGCACGCCACCTGAATTTCGCCTGCAATCTGATTGCCAAACCCTTGCACATCATCGCGAAACGCTGCCGCTTCATCNAGAAGNTTTTGCGCACGGTTGACNAAATGCCGTCCGGTGGGAGTTAGCGATAGNCCNTTTGCCCGGTTACGCACGAATAATTTATATTCGAAAGTATCTTCAATGCCGCGGATTGCGGCACTGATTGCAGGTTGTGAAATGCCGATTTCCACCGACGCCCCCGTGATGCTGCCCGCTTTGGCAACGGCCACCACATACGCCATATGAGCCAGATTTAGATGCATGCCCTACCCTCAGAAAAACTAAACTACATTAACATCATATTCTAAAATACAACATTAATGCAAGTGCCATTATTATGAGGCATCAGAAACCCCTGAATTATCCCGTTTTTACCGTCCATTATAAGAAAAACAAAAGCAAATCCCTTTAATTATCGATTTGCCAAAAGAGGTGGCTTGAGTCAGGTTATTACATCTCCGATCATGCGTTTGGGGAGCTTGTCCAAGTATTTTTAGGAATTAACAAATATGTCCAGACCTTCATTTCTTGACAGAGATTTTTCTGACTATGATTTTCAAAAAAATGTAGCTCAAATGAAGCTCGCTATGACTACAGGGTCTGACTATATTCCCTGGACGTCGCAAATGTCTGAGTTTGGTCTCGAATACTGTCAGGTTCCAGGTAAGTATTTTTATACAGACGCTGAGCTTTTCGTAAAAGGTCACCTTCATACTTGTGCCAATTTTGGTTTCGATACAGTCGATCTGATGTGGGACGTCTACAACATCGAAGTTGAGATGATGGGCGGCGAGATGACGTGGTTTGATGATATGGCCCCGGCCATCAACAACACCCATGTGCTGGTTAAAACCGAAAAAGACCTGGCCGCTCTGAAAACGCCTCATCCGATTAATTCTGGCCGTGCCCAGATGATCCACGATATTTTGCATCTCTATCAAGAAGTGTCCGGCGGCCTTAGTGCACCTGTTCGTTTCTGCGCTCCCTTTACCGCGGTCTCCCACATGGTGGGTTTTGAGCGTTTGATCATTTTGATCCGTGAAGATCCGGAATTTGTCCA
>JAESSK010000255.1 GCA_016764155.1 Rhizobiaceae bacterium | reverse complement strand
GATTGCTGCACCAAGCTTGCCATCGCCCGGAACGAAAAGCAGCACATCTTCGGGAACACCAGACTCATGCAGCAGTCGAACCGCCTCATAAGCNACCAACGGCGTTTGTTCAGCCGGNTTGGCAATCACNGANTTTCCAGCNGCCAATGCAGCGGTCACTTGNCCCANAAATATCGCCAGNGGAAAGTTCCATGGACTNATACAAACAAAGGCCCCACGNCCACCCATNGACCACANNTTTTCTTCNCCNGTNGGCCCNGGCATCTCNACAGGNGCNCCATANAGCCGCCGCGCNTCATTGGCATAAAACCGGCANAAATCCACTGCCTCGCGAATTTCAGCAATGCCNTCNTCAAGCGTCTTTCCCGCTTCNCGNGCNAAAAGGCTCATAAANTGATCGCGGTTAAGCTCCAAGCGATCACTAAATTTCTCAAGAATGACAGCGCGTTCCTCGGCGGGAACCTTCTTCCATTTCTTAAAACCTGTGTTTGCAATATCGACGATTTCGTTCACTTGCCCGATATCGGTTGCGACAATGCTCCCAACAATTTGGCCATCCGCCGGAGAAATCACATCCTTGGCTTTACCGGAGAACGTCAATCCTCCAACCANCTGCTTGGCATGAACGCTCNCGAATTTCTGAAGCCCCGAAATCAGCTCTCTCAAAGCTACCCGGTCGCCAAANTCAATTCCTTTTGAATTNTTGCGGTCCTTATAAAGTTTGGAAGGCANNCNAATNTGCGAATGGGTNAGGTTTCCNCCNTCACGCAANATCTTGTCGGGNTGNTCTAATANTTTATCAATCGGCACATTTTCATCGCCCACCACCGCAACNAANGATGANTTNGCNCCATTTTCCANAAGCCTGCGCACNAGATANGCAAGCAAANCGCGATANCCACCNACCGGCGCATAAATCCGGCANGCGATACCNTCNTCTTTTTCGGTAATCTGCCGATAGAGCTCTTCGCCCATACCGTGCAGCCGCTGAAATTCAAAGCCCGAGCGATCATCCCCCGCCAGTTCCAATATGCTCGACACCGTCAAGGCATTATGGGTGGCAAATTGGGAAAAAAGCCACTCGCGCTTGCCAAGCATCTGTTTAGCGCAAGCCAGATAATTNACGTCCGTTGCAGGCTTGCGGGAAAANACNGGAAANCCATCCAGCCCCCGCTCCTGCGCCCGTTTTATTTCCGTATCCCAATAAGCACCCTTCACCAGTCGAACCATCATCCGGCTACCGTAATGTTCGCAAAGATTGTCGATATAATCGATCACTTCGCNGGCGCGTTTTTGATAAGCCTGTATNGCCAAGCCAAAGCCGTCCCAGCCCCGAAGGCTCTCATCGGAAAACACCGCCGAGATCACATCGAGCGATAATTCCAGCCGGTCAGCTTCTTCCGCATCAATGGTGAAGTTTAAATCATAAGACTTCGCCTTTTGCGCCAAGGCCAGCACATCCGGCACCAGTTCTTTTATAATTTGCTCCCGGCTCATCGGTTGATANGAGGGGTGAAGCGCCGATAATTTTACCGAAATTCCAGGTCGCTCAGGCANGGCCTTATTNCCCGCAGTCTTNCCGATTTTATCAATCGCATCCGCATAGGATTGCCAATANATTTTGGCATCCTTGGCTGTGCGCGCACCCTCGCCCAGCATATCATAGGAATGTCGATAGCCTTTTTTCTCATTGGAACGCGCCCGCGAAAGCGCGCCTGAAATGGTTTCGCCCAAAACAAAATGGTGCCCCAAAAATCGCATGGCTTGNTTNGTTGCTGTACGCACGGTCGGCATNCCNACCCGCTTGATCAATGCAGCAACNGCNCCCTCCGGCGTTTCCCCCGGCTTGATAACACGGGCCGTCAGAGCCAGCGCCCAGGCCGATGCGGTTACAAACAACCCTTCGCCTTCAATATGATGCTCAACCCAATTACCTTCTTTCANTTTATCTTCGATCAACTTATCCTGCGTCGCAGCATCTGGCACACGCAACAACGCTTCCGCCAAAATCATCAGTGCCAACCCCTCGCTGGTGGAAAGCCCATAAACACGCAGAAAATCTTCCACTCCGCCCATCTCACTGGCATTGTCGCGAATGGTTTGAATATATTCACGCGCACGCCTAGCCACATTTTGATTACCTGCATCATCAAGCTGAATTGCCTGCATCGCCGGATAAAGAATNGCCCCATCCTCCGGGGCAAANTCGGCTGAAAAGGGCGAAGGGATTTCCAGAATATGTTTGGTCATTTNGGCCAACCTATTTTACTTGATGAAACGTATTCCCCATTATATCATCAGTTTTGCCGTATTATTCACTATGTTTCAGGAAAAATATGGCCGATTTCTATTTAGAATGCCAAATTTCAGGTGAATTATGAAGAACCTTGATAAAATTGACCAACGAATCCTCTACGAACTTCAACGCGAGGGTCGGCTAACCAACACCGAACTATCCGAGCGCGTGAATCTATCGGCAACGGCGACCATCGAGCGGGTTCGCCGCCTCACCCGCGACGGTTATATTCTGGGATATGCAGCCGTGCTATCGCCCAAAATGCTCAATCGAAATCTAGTTGTGTTCATCGAGGTGAAACTGGAGCGCACCACCCCCGACATTTTCGAAGCNTTTGCCAAAGCCGCGATGGAAACGGAAGACTTGATGGAGTGCCACATGGTGGCCGGTGGTTTTGATTACCTGCTAAAGGCACGGTTGCCCGACATGGAAACCTATCGCAGCTTCCTGAATGACACCATTCTGGCCCTACCCGGTGTGCGCGAAACCCATACCTATACCGTCATGGAAGAGGTGAAAAATTCACGCGAAATTCCGGTGTTCTCACGAGATAGTTGAGGCANAGGCGGCGAAGATCCGCCCGGCGCTAGCTGAAGCAAGAATATGCCGTGAGCCCAAAACTACCTAATGTTTTAGAACNTCCCGCATNTCNGTCAAATTNGTACGCACCCNCAGGATATAAAACCNCATGGTNGNGAGATGCGTTGGCATGATAAAGCCATCTTCTTTGCCGTTAGAAATAATCAAGGGATTAAGTTCAAGTGCACTATCAAGCTGGCTGAGCATATTATCCCATAAACTGTCGAGCGCACGATTTTCGATAATNTCTCGANAATNTACNCGAAAATCTACCCGCGCTGCCCGCAACACACCTGCATAGCCATAGAGCTGCCCCAATGCGCCCATGAACACATTATCAGCCCGCGTATCAAACCACCCGCTATTATATTGCTCTGCCCGATTTTTGATGACC
>JAESSK010000254.1 GCA_016764155.1 Rhizobiaceae bacterium | reverse complement strand
GTTCTTCCATTTGCCACCGGAGAATTTCTCAGCAGTTGAATCCTGCAATTGCGTCAACGCCAAATAACCAACAGAAACCATATGGGGCAGCGGGTCTGCCGGAGACTGATGGCGACCACGATCACCAAAAGTGTAAAGCTGCTCGATATAGCCAAGTTTGAGGGAGGTTTGTTCTTCAACAAAGCCCCGCAGACCAAGCTCCATGGTCCTGTGCACCGGAGGATCAAACGGGCCCGATGGCAGCGCGTCGCTGCCGGGGTGTTCCACTCTTGGAATACAAAGGATCATCGGTTGATATTCCATCACTGCAACGATGGCCGCGTTCAAGCCGATTTCGATTGCCGGGGAGGAGGGAGCGCTCATATCCGCTCTTCAATTGCTTTGAATGTGGCAAGTAATTTTGCCTGCGCCTGATCGGTGGGAACTGGTTCAAGTTCAAGATTGGCAGGAGAAATTCCGCTCGGACGCCCGAACAACTGTCTCCCTTCTTCTTCGCTGAATCCAGCAAGACGGGTGGCCTCAAAATAGGCGGCGATGGTATCGGCCTTCTTGATAATCGGTTTTAATTTCAGCGGCGTGGTCGGCAATCCAAAGCGTAAATGTATGGCATTTAACAGCCGTTCCTCAAGCGCCTTATAGTCACCACCAACGGCTGCCTTGAACGGCGAGATCAGATCCCCGATCACATATTCTGGCGCGTCATGCAGCAGCGCCATCATCTCCCATTTCGGACTGGCATCGGGTTTGAGTTTGCAAAAAATCTGCCACACAAGTATGGAGTGTTGTGCAACCGAATAAGCGTGAGACCCTTTAGTCTGCCCGTTCCAGCGCGCCACACGCGCCAGGCCATGGGCGATATCTTCAAGCTCCACATCAAGGGCAGAAGGGTCTAGCAGGTCGAGCCGTCGGCCCGATAACATTCTTTGCCATGCACGTGGTGGTTTTGCCATTGGGTATCAATTACGCCTTTGAGGGCCAATCGAAACCGGCCCATGATTGAATTTCAGCCTCGATAATAGCTTCGCCCGCCATCATAGGAAGCGATGTGTCTCTGGCCAAAACTACCTTGTCCATACGCAAAATCGCCAACCCAATTTTTTCACTGGTGCTGCCAAGAGTACCAATAATTTTACCATCAGCAAGGATGTCGCTGCCACTTTCCGGCAGGATAGAATCCGAATGCACCTTTAAAATGCGTTTCCGAGCCGTGCCACGATGTTGCATCCGTGACACCACTTCCTGACCGACGTAACATCCCTTTTGAAAATCCACTCCGCCAAACTGATCCATCAGCGCTTCATGGGGAAACGCATCACCAAATTGAAAATCAACGCCGCCCTCCGGCAGACCAAGAGATATCCGGTGCCGCGCGTAATCATCCTGCGTGATTTGTGGTGCAGCTTTGCAATAATGCCGCTCTCCAGCTTCGCCAAGACGCGGATCGGTAACGCTCAATGCACCGTCTATTTCCAGCTTGTCGCCCCAGCTAGCCAGCACGGATTGAAACTGCTCTTCAAAGCCAATTTCAACCTTCCGCCGCAGCCGGTAAAACATCATTCGCTTGATGAAATCATCGCGAGAGGCCCCGTCGATATCGATCAGAAACCCATGCTCGTCACGGATTACAAAGAAATCGAACANGATTTTCCCCTGAGGNGAAAGCAAGGCACCAAACGCTGNCTGATGGTCTTTCAGAACAAGCACGTCGCAGGTTATCAGCCCGTTCAAAAAATCGGCAGCCTCTTCGCCGCTAAGGCGAACAAGTTTTCTATNATCTAATATTTGGGTGTAGGATTTTGTCATGCTTTGCCAATAGCAGAGAGTGAAACTTTGCTCAAGGAATGGCTTTCTAGCGGCGGCGGGATTTGATGTCTTTTAATACGTCTTCAAATTTTCTGGCGGCCTTGGCGCTGACGCCGTTTCTCTCATAATCCTTGCGCACGACTTCTTCAAAACGTCGAGCCAGACCATCCAGCGAATCTTTGCCATTTTTGTACCGCTGCGAGTCTGCGCCATCAAACAGGTTAATCCAGCGNTCACTGGCNAGNCCAGTTNGCATTAGTTTGTTGAAATAATAATGAGGNTCGTCNGGNGANAATAATATGCCCAGCACNCCNGCAATCATTGACATNGGACTGAGCAAAAGATCGCGAANNCCATCNGCNGCCAGTTTGAACTGAAACAGNATCACGCGGTAAATGAGTTTGGAACGACTGGTNTCTACCGNTGNATATTTTTTATCAGTGCGTGCCACAAGATCGTTTTCGGATTGCATTCTTTATCCCCTTTGCTGACTATTTGGGTAAGGAACGTTGAAATTGCAATAGAGCAGNCNGNATCANTCCCCGGCAACAAAGAAACGCCAGCGCCCTTTTGGTGTAATTCCAACCCGGTAGAAAATATAGGCNCCAAAAGATTTCATATCTTCAAAATCCCCATAAGTAATAATCCGAAATAGTTCCACCCGCTGCTTAGGCGTCAATTTATCAATGGGTTGGGCGAAGAAATAGGGCCAGACATAGAGTTCCTGCTCGGTGCCTTCATCCAGATGAACAAACCCCGATTCCAGAATTTCCATCAAAATTGCCAACACCTCATGGCCTTCTGAATCACCGGAAAGAGTTTTCAGGAAATTTATGGGGTCGTCCTCAATTCCCCCCAATGACAACATTGTTGTATCATTGCCATACCCCACATAGGGNCGNAGTTTCTCCACATCTCCCGTTCTCGCCGCTTCCAGTATCAGTTCATGCATTCTGCGCGTAGGGAAGGGCAGCAGGGCTAAATCCCGCAGGATCGGCGGCGGTGTGTATTGATTGATATTTGGNGGGCTGGTGATTGATTTTTCTGTTTTATCAGGAAGGTCTTCGGAAAAACTTTCGTCCTCNTCGTCTTCAATTAGTTCCGGTTCTTTGGCCGGTTCAGAAGTNGTTTCAGGAACTTTCGGTGCATCTGATTGTGCNANAGCCNTCGGGGCGGTATCGGCGTTGATCACCAAAACCCCCAGCAAGCCAATCAACATGGCAATCCTCAATCGCCCAAAATCTATGCGCAACATTCCCGTCCCATCCACTCTTTAGCGCCATGTTATGATGAAAAGGAGAAATCGTATAGTCTTCAATTCGGTTAGTCTTTNCCCATCGTCATTTTATGCATCAAATTTGAATATGGTGCCTATTTCTNATCCAGCAAATAGATGGCAATTGCNGCAAGATCATCCTCACTGAGGAAGGAAGTNCCTTCCTGCACAACTTCTCCCATGGCACCGCCAAAAACGTCNCCATCGGGCTGCACGCCAGTCTTCAGTGCGTATTTCAAATTGCTGACTGTCCATCCCTTNGCCAAAAGTATGGCAGTGGTGATGGCNGGAGATTTTCCTCCATTGGNAAGGTTGNCNGTNCCCTGNAAAGCTTGATCAACTTTCCGTGCTCCAGCCAAATTTCTCGGCGTGTGGCACGCACCACAATGGGCTGGACCTTCGACAATGGTTTTGCCNNGGTTCCATGCCGCNCTNTTTNCNNAGTNCTNGNTCNGCCNANNNTTNGTTCAAAAANGCATANCGCCAAAGCTTAAGGCCAGGTCTGAAATTGAAGGGAAATATCAATTCAGAGGATTTTGAAGGTTCATTGACTGCCGGCACGGTTTGAAAAGCGGCCCACAAATCAGCNATATCCTGATCGCTGAATTTTGCATAAAACGGATAGGGAAACGCCGGATAATAAGGTTCGCCTGATTTCGAAATACCGTGGCGAACCGCTTTTGCAAAATCATTTACTGTCCATGCACCAATGCCAAATTCTTTATCGGTGGTGAGGTTGGGCGAATAAAAAGTCCCGAAATCGGTTTTCAAGGCAAGGCCGCCTGCCAGTGGTGCACCGCCTTTCGCGCTATTGGTATGACAGGCAATGCAACCCGACATTCGGGCCAGATAGGCTCCGCGTTCAACTTCTCCCTCAACCGAAATGGAAAGTTCATCAGGTTCAATCGGCCAATATGTTAGCGTTGCTGCTGCCNCGAAAAAAGCGAGAGCGAGCAACAACACAGATAGGATGAATTTCATCGCTATTTTTTCTCAAGCCNGAATTTCGTATGNCAGGAGGAACAGCTCTGCGCCACCATATTGAAAACACCGTCGATCGGCATGGANGCAAGCATTTGTGGCGTTGGCATTTGGGCNCCATCACCCATCACTCCGCTTTTGGCCATCATGTCGCCACCACTCATCATCCCACTTTTGCCCATCATAGCGCCCTTCATCATCGATGAACCCTGACCTGCCATCATCAAGTCATTACCAGCAGCAGACTCCATGCCGGTTGCCAGTTTCTTTAATTGATCGGCAAGGCTCTCGAACTCTGCCCAATTCGACCAAATGTCATCGAGGGCTTCTGAGGGTTTTTCATTGCTGTTTTCAGGAAAAAGCTTGGTCAAAGCTTCGCCCGAATGACCCAAAATTGTGCGTGCGCTGGTTTTGATTGTACTGGCATCCAGCGGGCTATCGCCCCGCATCATGGTGGCCATCGTCTTCATCACCTTGCCCATATCAGACATGGCATCCATGCGTTGTTTAACAACGCCGCTCGCGCCCCCATGCGCAAAAGCTGCGACCGTCATCAAGACGANCGCGCTCACCGAGGCGACCAACATTTTTCTATGCATTGATAATATTTTCCAAAATTCCATAAACATTCCACGCGCCACACGCATGGGCCGCTATTTTAAATATGCTCTATGAAATAGTTCGGGGAGGCGGTGGGTCCTGCCAAAAACTGGCATTGGAGTACTGTCGCCCGTAATGTGGAATTTTGTCGAGGATAATGCGAGTAAAATTGATGTTCAAATCACCAACCAGATAATGGATATCTGCACCGCAATGCATTTNGTTCGATTGCTCGTCATCTTGATCTGCATCACCGAGATGATCGTGGTGGCGNGCCTCATGTTCAGCTTCGCTGGTCATTTNATTATAGTGCTGGTGAGGTAACTCGTCGGCGTGAGAAAATGTTCCGCCAACCAATAGCAAGGTCATCAGGGAAAGGAGGGAAAATATCCTCCCAAACGTCCTAATAAACTTGGATGACAAGGAAAATTGCATCAATTGATNCCGTTTGCTCTCTGCAAGGTGCGCACATATGCAACGATCTTTCGCACATCTCNCGTAGAAGCACCAGCTATTGGCGGCATANTGCCAAATGGCCAATGATGGGCCCGANCGCCCCTTTGGGCAGCAAGAATGAAGGATTGATCCCCATGATGGTTTGGTTCGTAAATTTTATGAACCAATGGTGGCGCAAGCCCTTCGAGTCCTGCGGCATTGGGGCCGTGGCATGAAGCACAATTTGCATTGAAAAGCCGTTCGCCCTCCACCGCAACGCCGGTGAGGTCAGGCACTCTAACGCCCACCATCGGCTTGCCAGAGGCCATTTGATCATCAGACAGATTTAGGCTTTGGGGCCAGAACCAATAGGCTCCCGCCGCCAAAAGCAGCACCAAAAGTGGCAGAATCGTTTTTTTGTTCATTATTTAAATGCTACCATCATGGACTGCGATGCGTAACCATAGACCTTCCACCTACGGGAAGCTCAATAGACTATTCAAATATCAAAAAATCGGCGCAAAAGAGCCCTTGAAGACTATTGTAGTGTGATTTGTGGCAGAAAAGCGCCGTGTTCATCCAGCTTGCGCAAGCGAGCGAGCATTCGTCCGGTTTCGCCATCGCCATATTTGGTCACCAATTCGCGAATCGAACTCTCGACCAATATTTCAGCTACCACCTCGGCTTCAATACCTCGCTCGTCGGCTTCTTCCCAAAGATCTAAAAACATCTGTTGGATGATTGTTTTCTTCTCTTCGGCAATCTGGGCTTTGAGATCGTAAGACAGCTTTTTCATGTGGGTTTCATGCCCTCAAAATAAAATGGTCAAAATAAATG
>JAESSK010000253.1 GCA_016764155.1 Rhizobiaceae bacterium | reverse complement strand
AAGGGTGTTAATTTTGTTGATCTGGTCGATGCCGGTGATCCGGTTGAAGCGGCAATTGCCTATGACGCTGCCGGTGCCGATGAACTAACATTCCTCGATATCACCGCTTCATCTGATGGGCGTGCTGCGACCTTCGATATGATCGCACGCACGGCAGAGCAATGCTTTATGCCGGTAACGGTTGGCGGCGGTGTTCGTGAAATATCCGATATTCGCAAATTGTTGTTGGCTGGTGCTGATAAGGTTTCGATCAACACGACGGCGGTCAACAATCCCGATTTCGTGGCGGAAGCTGCCGATAAATTCGGCAATCAGTGCATTGTTGTTTCCATCGATGCCAAAAAAGTGTCGACAGACAAGGAAGAAGATCGCTGGGAAATTTTCACCCATGGCGGACGCACCGAAACGGGCATTGATGCAGTGGAATTCGCACAAAAAATGGTCGCCAATGGCGCAGGTGAAATCATGCTCACTTCGATGGATCGNGANGGCACCCAGATCGGCTATAATTTGCCACTTACCCGGGCAGTATCGGATGCAGTCAGCGTTCCGGTGATTGCTTCTGGCGGCGTTGGCAATCTTGATCACCTTGTTGAAGGGGTGATTGAAGGCCATGCAAGCGCAGTTCTCGCCGCTTCGATTTTCCATTTTGGCACTTATTCAATTGCTGAAGCTAAAACCCATATGCATGAAGCGGGTATTCCCGTAAGGTTAGACCCATGAACAAATTCAGCCTATCCGATCTAGAAACCATCGTAGAAGAGCGCGCCTCCTCAAAAGATGGTTCATCCTATACCGCCATGTTGATCACCACNGGCATTGAAAAATGCGCCCAGAAAATGGGCGAAGAAGCCACCGAAGCCGTGATNGCGGCCGTGACGGGAAANCGCGCGGAAATGATCAAGGAATCNGCCGATGTACTTTATCATTTGCTGGTGGTTTTAAAGAAAATGAATATCCCGCTGGAAGAAATAATGGCGGAGCTNGATAAGCGTACTGCGCAATCCGGCCTTGAAGAAAAAGCCAAACGAACAAACTAGGTCATGAACTCATAGGAAGCGTTCCGTGGACGCCATGTCGAATATCAAAGCTGGAAATGGATTTTGGTCAGAGCAGGAAGGGCCGGACAGCATTCCCTCGCCCTATCGGGTTTTTTCCGCCAATGACTGGGCAAAATTCCGCGCCGATACGCCGCTCACCCTGACCAATGANGAAGTGGTTCGGCTTCGCTCNTCCGGTGATCCAATTTCACTGGATGAAGTGCGCGATATTTACCTCTCGCTTTCCAGATTATTGTCGAGCCATGTGGAAGCAAGCCAGCAATTGTTCGAACAGCGGCAGCAATTTTTGAACATATCGCCGGATAAAACCCCGTTTGTGATCGGCATTGCCGGTTCTGTTGCCGTGGGCAAATCCACCACCGCGCGGATTTTGAAAGAATTGATGGCTCGCTGGCCTTCCAGCCCGAAGGTTGATCTGGTCACGACAGACGGCTTCCTTCTGCCCAACAAAACCTTGCTGGAAAACAATTTGATGGAGAAGAAAGGCTTTCCGGAAAGTTATAATGTTTCGGAAGTGCTGAATTTTCTCTCCCGCATCAAGGCGGGTGAAGCGGGCGTCGNAGCGCCGCTTTATTCCCATTTCAATTATGACGTGATGCCTGACCAATTCCAGATTGTGGATCGCCCGGATATTCTGATTTTTGAAGGGATCAACGTATTACAATCGCGGGATTTGCCAGAAGAAGGCAATGCGGTGCCATTTGTCTCCGACTTTTTCGATTTTTCGATCTATATCGATGCCGANGAANATATTATCGAAAAATGGTATGTNGACCGTTTCATGCGCCTGCGCGAAACCGCTTTTCTGGATCCCGGNTCATTTTTTCATCGCTATTCTAAAATTAACGAAGCAGANGCCCTNGAAATCGCTCAGGGTTTGTGGAACCGCACAAATCTGGCCAATCTGCGTGAAAATATCCTGCCAACACGCCCAAGGGCTGATTTGATCCTGAAAAAGGGCGTGGACCATTCGGTGGAACAGGTAGCCCTCAGGAAGCTTTAGTTACCCGACGNAGTGTTAGATTTATTCTACCTTCTTGCTTTAGTAACATAGANGTTCCGGGATAAATCCTNGAAACCCCGTGAAATGCCAGCCGCGATTTGCCTGATANCAGCATCACATCGCCNCTGTTCAATTTAAACGACGTTGTTTTACCNCCGCGATTTTCACTTCCAATGCGAAACAGTGCGCTGTCTCCCAGCGAGATGGAAAGCACCGNTGCATCAAANTCCTGCTCGTCGCGGTCCTGATGCAGGCCCATTTTGGCGTCTACTTCGTAATAATTAACNAGACAGGCTTCCGGCGGATGCGAATAGGTGGATAGTTCTTGCCAAATATCCANTAATTGTTTGGGAATNTCTGGCCAAACCTTTCCCGTTTGCGGGTGGTGGGCCTGATAACGATAGCCATTTTCCTTGTCGGTCACCCATCCGACTGGACCGCAATTGGTCATGCGCACGCTCATTGGTTTGCCTGTTTTGGGCATTCTTGGCACGAATAATGGCGCTTCACTGACCACATCGCGGATCGATTTTAAAAGCAGCTCCTGTGCCGGGCCATCAAGAAAATCAGGGTAATATAATGTGCCAACGGGAAGATTCTGCATTTGTTAATTACATACCTACTGATTCGTCGTTGAGATGCCAAATTCAATCAGGATTTGACGGTGATTCGATCATCTTACAGCCCGATCATTCAAAAAAAACCAATTAGGACAGATAAACGACCGAGAATCCTTGCAGAGACCAGTCTGGCTCCTTATATAGCGGTCAACGCGGTTCGCTAAATTGGAATTAACGAAACTGCATATGGTAACAAGTTCCAAACATGCTAAGGGACTGGCGGGACAATCGGATAGGATCTGTTTGTCGAGAATGCCTTATTAGGGTTCTGACAGTCTGCTGCCAAGGAGATAAGAAATGGCTAAAGTAATCGGTATCGATTTAGGTACGACTAATTCCTGTGTGGCCGTCATGGACGGTAAGGAACCA
>JAESSK010000252.1 GCA_016764155.1 Rhizobiaceae bacterium | reverse complement strand
CCTTCTTCCGCTCGCCGGAAAGCTTCGTTGCAAGTGGTGAATATCCTCTTCAATTGCCTCACCAAATGGATGGCACCAATGCTTTCTTTCACCATGGAAGAGTGCTGGACATCGCGCTATGGCGACGGTGTCGGTTCGATCCATATGGAACAATTCGAAGTGATCCCTGCTGAATGGCGCGATGATGCATTGGCTGCCAAATGGCAAAAAATCCGCAATGTTCGCCGCGTTGTAACCGGTGCACTGGAAATTGAACGTCGTGAAAAACGCATTGGTTCATCCCTTGAAGCTGCTCCGGTGGTCTACATCACGGATGAGGATCTGCAACAGGTAGTAGCGCAAGTGGATATGGCAGAAATCTGTATCACCAGCGCAATCACGATCACCGATAAAAGCATCCCGTCAGACGCCGTAACGCTTGAAGAAGTCTCCGGCGTGGGTGTCGTTTCAGCGAAGGCCGAGGGTACCAAATGTGCCCGTTCATGGCGAGTTTTGCCGGAAGTGGGAAGCGATCCTGATTATCCGGATATCTCGTTGCGCGACGCCGATGCTATGCGCGAGCTCGAAGGGCGCTAGAATACCACCGTTAACCCTTTGTGGACTTTAACCACAGGGTTAACGGATCGCATTGCGCAATCGAGGGTTTTGCTGTAATTTCTGCGTAATTGCCGGATTGTTGCCCCAATTGGGTGCCATCTGGTACGCGGCACGCTGGATTGGCGTGTTTGCCGCTATCGGGATAGACAACCATGAAGTATCCAATTTTAGTTTCAGGATTGATTGCAGCCAGTATCGGCCTTTCCGGCTGTGTTGGCGGAACCACCTACGGCACGGGCGTGTCTCAAGGGCAAGAGACCTTGGAAGGCGTGTTCAACATGTTCTCGCTCGGTAGCAAGAAACAGAAAAAGATTGATTATTCCGCGCGCGCAAATTTGATTATACCTTCAGACAAGGAAGCCTTGCGCGAACCCATAAGCGTTGAAAGTTCCACATCCAACCCGGATTGGCCTGAATCACCAGAGCAGAAAATCGCAAGGGTGCGCGGTGCTGTTACCGAGGCTGATGAACGCAGTGGTGAAATTCCTCTGGAAGAGATGCGTCGCAAAAAAGAAGGTATTAGAATCGTTAATACCAAGCGGAAAAGTGTCAATCGGATAGATGGCCCTGATGGCGATGATACCATGGAAGTCATGTTCTCCGACCAGTCAAAAAAGATTAAAAAGCGTAGAGCTGAACTTGCCTATTCCACAGGCCCGAAACGTAAATTCCTGACTGAACCTCCTGAATCCTATCGCAATCCGGCTGATTCTGCGGTTGCGGGAGATCTTGGCCTAGATAAAAAAGTGCTTGATGCTCAGGAGCTGAAGGAAAAGGAATATTTGAAAGACGTAAATAGATAAGTCTCTTTCTATCGCCGGTCTTTGAAAAAATCTTTCAAAATTCTACCACTTTCCCCGGCTGACATGCCTGTATAAACTTCTGGGCAATGATGACAGCTTGGATCACTGAAAAATCTCACACCGTTTTCAACCGCACCACCTTTATAATCTTCTGCACCGAAATAGAGCCGCCTGATTCTAGCAAATGAAATGGCTCCTGCACACATGGTACAAGGTTCAAGGGTCACGTATAAATCGCACTCCAACAATCGTTCGTTGCCAATAGCGAGCGCTGCTTCACGTAAAGCAAGAATTTCCGCATGGGCCGTTGGGTCCTTATCTTCAATCGTTCGATTTCCGGCTTGGGCAATGACTTTGCCGTTTTGAACAATTACCGCACCCACAGGCACCTCGCCGCGTTCAGCGGCAAGCTTTGCTTGTTCCAGTGCTTTTTCCATAAATTCTGACATTTGTTCCAACTTGGCGTGAGCGAATTGAAGTGATAGAGACGGGCTATGAAACCACAGAAAAACAAAACTGATCGCAAAGTCAACCACCGCAAAGATGCGCCTAAGAATGCGCGCAAAAATGCGAATAGGGATGATAACAAAGCGACCCCACCGGTTGAAGAAAACGCAGCCTCCGCGCCACTGGTAAGCGAACGCATCGCCAAACGAATGGCGCGCGCGGGCCTGTGCTCGCGCAGGGAAGCCGAGAGATGGATTGAAGACGGCCGGATTTCGGTGAATGGCGCTTTGCTGACCACGCCTGCATTCACTGTAACGGCCAAAGACCGGGTCGAAGTCGATGGCAAGGTGATCGGCGGCAAGGAACGCACCAGACTGTGGCTTTTCAATAAGCCCTCTGGTCTGATCACCACCAATAGCGATCCCGAAGGCCGCAAAACCGTTTTTGATGCGTTACCCGCAGAATTGCCGCGCGTCCTGACTGTCGGCAGGCTGGATATCAACACTGAGGGCTTGTTGCTATTGACCAATGATGGTGGTCTGGCACGGGTTTTGGAATTACCCAGCACCGGCTGGCTGCGCCGTTATCGCGTGCGCGTCCATGGTCGGGCAAATGCAGAAACCCTTGAAAAGTTGAAAGAAGGCATTGCTGTTGATGGCGTGCTTTATGGTTCCATCGAGGCAACCTTGGATGAAACCCGAGGCAGCAATTCGTGGCTAACCCTTGCTTTGCGGGAGGGCAAGAACCGCGAGATCAAAATAGTCCTCGGCGCACTTGATCTTGAGGTTACCAGACTGATCCGCATTTCGTACGGTCCGTTCCAATTGGGCGATTTGCCGAGAGGAATGGTGCAGGAAATACGAGGAAAAGTTCTGCGTACCCAATTGGGTGAAAAGCTGATTACCGCTGCCAATGCAGATTTTGATGCCCCGATCATCAATCTTGCTCCGGAAATTCCCCGCACACAAAAGAAAGCGGCAGAACAAAAAGCTACCCGTGGAAAAAAGAAACCAAATCGCGTGGTTCGTGGACAGGTCAATACAGACAATCTCGAACGTCTGACCACAAAACCAATGCTGACAAAACCCAAACGTCACGGCAAATCGTCATCATCTAAACCTCGTTTCAGCGGTAATGGAAAATCCCGAAACCGCGGAAGAAGTGACTGATATGCGTATTGTCGGAGGAGAATTTCGCGGTCGCACGCTTTTATCTCCCAAATCGGAGGCCACCCGCCCCACCAGCGACCGCACCAGAGAAAGCCTTTTTAATATTCTGGTCCACCGACTGGATTTTGATGGTTTGCGTGTGCTGGACCTTTTTGCAGGCACTGGCGCGCTGGGGATTGAAGCCCTGTCGCGCGGCGCAGATAATTGTGTCTTCATTGAAAACGCATCATCGCCCTATGGCGTGATCAGAGACAATCTCGAAAAATTCAACCTGCATGGCCGCACAAAACTGTTGAAAATGGATGCCACAAACCTCGGTAAGAACCGGGGAGAGGGCTTTGATTTGATCTTTCTGGACCCGCCTTATGGCAAGTCTTTGGGCGAAAAAGCAGTGGCATCTTTGGTTGAAAATAACTGGCTGAATGAGGGAGCTACTCTGATTTTGGAGGAAGTCGCTTCTTCAGCACCAGTGAAGCTGGATAGTTTCACGCTGGAAGATCAAAGAAAGTTCGGTGATACGGTGATTGGAATATTTAAGTATATTTCAGCCTAGTATCGGTAACATTTCGGTCAAATTCTCGCGATAAAGCTAATATTACCAAAAATTTAGTGGTCAAGGCTCGCTTGCAGTCTATATCAAGAAGAACTGTTTTTGCCCGCGATATGCGGGCTGGAGGTATATCCCACATGCGCCGTATCAATTTGGCAAAGTTACAATTCGCATTTTTGACCAGCATTCTCATACTGTTTGGTTCCGCAAGCCCGCTATTGGCGGAGACCAGCAGCAAAGCGCCACCACAAACAAAAATATCAGATTTTCGCCTGAAAAACGGTATGCAGGTAGTGGTTATCCCCGATCACCGTGCGCCGGTTGTCACCCATATGGTGTGGTATAAGGCCGGTTCTGCAGACGAACCCATCGGAAAATCAGGCATCGCACATTATCTGGAACATCTAATGTTCAAGGGAACATCCAATGTTCCCGCCGGTGAATTTTCGGCCAAAATTTCCGAAATTGGCGGCCAGGAAAACGCTTTCACGACGACTGATTATACAGCCTACTATCAAAAAATTATTCCCTCGGCCTTGGAAATGGTAATGACCTACGAGGCTGACCGGATGGAAAACCTCACCCTGACCGATGAGACCGTATTGCCGGAGCGCAATGTAATTTTAGAGGAGCGCTCCCAGAGAGTTGGCAGCAATCCGGGTGCAATCCTCGGCGAGACTGCTCGCGCCATGCTTTTCAAGCACCACCCTTACGGGCGGCCAATCATTGGCTGGGAGCATGAAATGCTGGCACTTACAAAAGACGATGCGATTGCCTTTTATGATAAATTCTACACCCCAAATAATGCCATTTTGGTGGTGGCAGGCGATGTCACCCGCGATATGGTCGCGAAGCTGGCAGAAGCAACCTACGGCAAAGTGAAGCGACGGGCAGAACCTGGTGAGCGTAACCGGGTGCAGGAGCCTGAACCAGTCGCAGCAAAATACGCCGAATATTTCGATAAACGCGTCACCTCTCCAAGCTGGCGGCGCACCTATCTCGTGCCGTCCTATAACCGTGCCGAGGGTAATGATGCCGAAGCTCTCGATATTCTAGCGGTCATTCTGGGTGGTGCTTCCACCAGCCGGATCAATCAAAAAATCATTCTGGAAGATAAATTCGCCACCGCAGCCGGATCATATTATCAGGGCGGCGCCCATGATATGTCCACCTTCTCCCTATACGGTGTACCGCGCGGCGACATATCGCTTGAAGCGCTGGAGGATGCGATCGAAAGCGTGGTTTCTGATCTGATCAAGAACGGCGTGAGCGATAGTGAAATTAATCGGGCGCGCAATAGCCTGATCAAAACCACCATCTACGATCGCGATAGCCAGACCACCATGGCCNGAATGTATGGCGCAGTGCTCGCCATGGGCGGCAAGATTTCCGATATCACCACATGGCCAGATCGTATCGCAAAAGTGACAGCCTCAGATGTAGAACGGGTGGCCGGAAAATATCTGAAAAAGAGCCGTTCTGTTACCAGCTATCTTCGCCCGGAGGTGACCAATTAATGACCCATTTTACCCAAGCCTTTTTGCCAAAAAAATTAGTCGCTGTTGCAGCCCTGATTGCGTTTTTTGCAGTTGGCACCTCATCGGCTTTTGCCGTCAACATCCAAACTGTCACCAGTGCCAAGGGCATAAAGGCGCTGCTGGTTGAAGATTATACCGTTCCCATCATTTCGCTTTCGCTGTCATTCAAAGGCGGGGCATCTCAAGATCCTGATGAAAAAGAAGGATTGTTACGTTTGCTCTCCGCGATGATGGACGAAGGGGCAGGACCCTATGACAATAAACAGTTTCAGGCGCGGGTCGAAGAACTCGGTGTGGAAATTGGATTTGGCGCAGGTCGTGATGCATTCACCGGCAGGCTTCGTACATTGGCAAGTGAAGCGGATAATTCTTTCGAAATGCTTCGCCTCGCATTGAACGAGCCGCGTTTTGATGCAGAACCAATGGATCGTATGAAAACCGCGCTGATCACCCGTCTGCTTCGCGCTAAGAAAAGCCCGCGTTATCTGGGCGGTGTTGCCATGCGTGACGCTCTTTTTGCCGGACATGCCTATTCGCGCCCGGTTTCAGGGACCGAGGATTCTCTATCCAAGCTGGTCCGCGATGATCTGGTTGAAATCCACCATAAATTGCTCGCCCGCGACAATTTAAAAATTGGCGTGGTTGGTGCAATTAGCGCGGAAAAATTAAGCGTCGTGCTGGACAAATTATTTGGAAATTTGCCGGAAAAAGCAGAGCTGCGCCCGATCCCGGAAATTGTGCCGGATTTTGGCAAGAAAATCGATGTGGTGCTCGATGCACCTCAAACATCCATTTCTCTGGTCTATCCCGGTCTTAAAAGGTCCAATAAGGATTTCTTCGCGGCCCATTTAATGAACCATGTGCTGGGTGGCGGGACATTCTCCTCCAGACTATATAATGAAGTCCGCGAGAAACGCGGTCTTGCCTATAGCGTCTATTCTTCCATTTCAGCCTATGATCATGCAGCAGTGTTAACGTCTGGTACCGGCACTCGTAACGACCGTGCCGCCGAAGCGCTGAGCGTCATCAAAAGCGAAATTGCTAAAATGGCCAAAGACGGCCCGACCGAAGAAGAACTGATCGCCGCCAAGAAATATGTCATTGGCACTTATGCAATTTCCAATCTGGACACATCGTCAAAGATCGCCGCCGTATTGGTGGCCATTCAGGACGCGAACTTAGGCATTGATTATATTGATCGCCGCGAAGGGTATATCTCCTCGGTAACGCGCGAAGATGTCCAGCGTATTGCAAAACAGTTGTTGAGCGTGGAACCAACCATTGTGAAGGTAGGACCCAAAGCCTCTTGACCAAACTTGCTCTCGTACTTGGTGGCGGTGGTGCACGGGGTATTGCCCATGTTCATGTGCTCGAAGCACTGGATGATTTAGGCCTGCGCCCGGATATCATCACCGGTGCTTCCATCGGTTCTATCATCGGTGCAGGCTATGCCAGCGGCATGAGCGGCGCGGAGATTGGGGAATATTTCGTAAAGACCTTTTCCGACCCTAAAGAGGTCGCCATGCGCATGTGGCAGTTACGGCCCGATAGCATTCGCTCGATTTTCACCGAAACCCTGCCCAGATTTGGCGAGCTTAACGCGCAAAAAGTCATGCGGGCATTTTTGCCATCTGGCCTGCCTGAGACATTCGATGCAATGGATATTCCGTTGAAAGTTGTCGCTGCTGATTTCTACGGCAACCGGCAAGTGGTGATCGATAGCGGCAAATTGATACCGGCACTTGCCGCTTCCGCAGCCATCCCTGTTATCTTCAAGGCAGAGGTTTTAAACGGCACAGTGCTGGTTGATGGGGGCATCGTTAATCCGGTGCCGTTTGATTTGGTGAGTACGCTTGACCACATAGTTTTAGCGGTCGACGTGGTGGGAATACCCGTTGATAAGGGCAGTGAAATTCCTTCAAGGATTTCTGCAGGTTTCGGTGCCAGCCAGTTATTGATGCAGAGCATCACCAATTTGAAACTGGAACATCATCGACCCGATATTTTTATCCGACCCGAGGTAAGTGAATTCCGGGTACTCGATTTTTTGAAAGCCGACCAAATCTTGGAAAGAACCAAGGGCACGCGCCAAGAAGTGCGCACCAAATTGGAACGTATATTGAACGCTTCTTAAGCCTTCAAAAGAGCGATCTTCAGTCTGACATAAGGTTCGTGGATTACCCTTCCGGAACCAAAGGATATATATATGAAACGTGTTTTTACCTCTAGTTTACTTGTCTTCGCGCTTCTGACCATTCCTGCAAATGCAGGCTTGGCCGGTAAGGGCGGGGTCAAGGATATTTTTAATAATGGCCTTATCCGCGGGCATCAGAGTTACAAAGTTGTTTGCAACATAAAAGGTGATCGCGTGGTTGTTCGAAAAGACAATCGTTGGACAGATTCCCTTGGATACGGGTTCTCCATCACTTTCAGTAAAATGAATATCCAGCAATTCGCCAACGATTTATGCGCTGGCTAATACGCTGGAGCATAATCCGAAAAGTGGTAACCGGTTTTCGGGTAAATTGTGCGTCAAAATAGGACGCGCTAGCGCCCGGCGCTTGCGCCTTTTCCGGACGTAAACGGTGAATTTGCAGACGGGATATTTGGCAAAACTTCCTGCTCCTTGGCTCTTTTTTCCGGTAGTTTCTTTAATATTTTGAAGCAAATCAGGATGGATACAACACCAAACAATACGCCGCCAAGCCCCCAGCCTGCCAACACGCCACTCGGTCCGTAAGCCTGCCCCACATAGACAAACGGAATGACTCCCAACGTGGCACGCCCCCAATTGGTGAAGGTCGAATATAGCGGGTAACCCAGATTGTTGAAGGCGGTATTGGCCACAAACAATGCGGCTGCAAATATGAATGATCCGGCAACGAAATAACAATAGAAACGGACCATTTCAGCAGCTTCTCCTTTGGCGCTGAATGCCGCGACAATTGCCTCGCTTGAGAGTGCCAATATCAGCCAGACAGCGAAGCAGTAGATAATGGCGAAGATCAAACTGTCTCGCATTGCCCGGTTTACCCGATCAAAATTTCCAGCCCCGTAATTTTGTGAAAGAATAGGCCCAACCGCCCCCGACAGGGAAAAAATTGCAGCAAAGGCCAGCGGGAATAACCGTCCGACAATCGCCCACCCAGCAACCGCACTATCGCCAAATTGTGCAATAGAAGCAGTAACATAGGCATTGCCAACCGGCGTCGCAATTTGGGTAAGGACCGCCGGAATTGCGATGACAAAAAACGGTTTAGCCAATTGCACCACACTCTGGAAATCAGGCGGTGCCAGCATTCTATGGATCACATGAGTGCCATGCCAACCGACAACCACAAACAATACTCTCGCAATCACTACCGATAATGCGGCACCCTTGAGGCCCAATCCGAGCCCGAAAATCAAGACCGGATCAATAATTGCAGCGGCGATTCCTGAAGAAAGCGTCACATACATGGCGCGGCGCGCATCCCCTTGCGCGCGCAGGAGGGATGAAAAACCAATACCAATTCCCATCAATGGAATTGAGGGAATAACAATATGCATGAATTCAAGCGCTTTTGTGTGGGTTTCCCCTCTTGCGCCCAACAAGTGCAACATTTCCCCCGCCAGCGGGAACATAATCGCGGCAATCGCGCAACACATCAAAAACATGAAAATTAGACTGGCTGTAGCCGCTTTTTTTGCGGACAGTATGTCCCCGGCACCGATGGCTCTGGCGGTTAAAGCGGTCGCGGCAATTGAAAAGCCGATGCAAAAGGATATGGAGAAAAACATGATGGTCGCGGAATAGCCGATAGCGGCTGCCAATTCCTGAATGCCGAGGAGCGAAATGTAGAAAAGATTGGCCAGATCAACCACAAAAATCGCCACCAGACCGATCGCTCCGGTCGAGGTCATAACAAGCACATGACGCATGGTTGAACCGGTCAGAAAAACCGCGCCTTTATCGTCATTCATTTTTGTGGCTGGCTTCATCTGCTACTCCCGCTATTGTCCCAATAGAACAATAGGTAATATCTCTGGATTTTTTTACGATAGCGGCTTATGCAGATTGCGCAGCACGCTGATATTTTCAACTGTAAGAGACATCCATGTCTCCGTAAGCGGTCAGAGTTAGGGTTCGGGGGATCGGCGTGGCGGTCATAACCAAGACG
>JAESSK010000251.1 GCA_016764155.1 Rhizobiaceae bacterium | reverse complement strand
GACCATCTTCAAAGACCACTTCGGTCTCGACAAATTGTTCGGTTGATCCGTCATAAAGCGCATCGATCAAAACACCATAACGCTCGGCAATGAAGCCGCGACGCACTTTTTGGGTTCGGGTCAATTCACCATCATCGGGATCGAGCTCTTTATGAAGAACAAGAAAACGATGAATTTGTGCGCCAGCCATCAACTCTTCGCCACAGAGATCTTTATTGACCTGCTCCACATGGCTTTTCATGGTGGCGTAGACCTCCGGATGGGAAGCCAATTCCTGATAACTCGCATAAGAAATATTATTGCGCTCGGCCCAGTTGCCGACCGATGTCAAATCGATGTTCAAGAACACACAAACCTCATCACGTTCATTACCGAAAGCCACGGCTTCCTTGATATCGGGAAAAAACTTCAGCTTGTTTTCGATGTATTTTGGCGCAAACAGGCTGCCATCATTGAGTTTGCCCACGTCCTTTGCACGATCGATGATTTTCAAATGACCGTCGGTATCGAGAAATCCTGCGTCCCCGGTACGAACCCAACCGTCTTTGGTTTTAGTTTCAGCGGTTGCTTTTTCGTTTTTATAATAACCAACAAAAACGCCGGGCGAGCGATACAACACCTCGCCACTATCATCGATTTCGATTTCCACGCCGGGGGATGGGCGACCAACCGTATCGGCCCTGATTTCGCCATCGGGCTGGGCAGAAATATAAACTGACGCTTCGGTCTGGCCATAGAGCTGTTTCAGATTAAGCCCAAGTGAACGGTAGAAGCTGAAAATTTCTGGGCCAATTGCTTCGCCAGCGGTGTAGCCGACTTTCAAACGGGTGAAACCCATGCGGTTTTTCAACGGCCCATAAACGAAGAATTCGCCCAACCGATATATCAGCCGGTCCATGAACCCAACTGACTCGCCATTTAAAATTGGCTCACCCACCTTGCGGGCATGGGCCATGAAATATTCAAACATTTTCTTTTTAATCGTGCCCGCATCTTCCATCTGAACGATGATCGAAGTGAGCAGAATTTCAAACACCCTTGGGGGCGCAAAAAAGTAAGTTGGTGCAATCTCGCGACGGTTTTCTTCAACCGTATCCGGACTTTCAGGGCAGCATACGCAATAGCCTGAAAGATAGGTTTGCGCGTAGGAAAACACATGATCACCGACCCACGCCAAGGGCAGATATGCAAGGATTTCTTCGCTGCTATCAAGATTGTCAAACTCATTGGCGTTACGCGCGGAAATAACCAGATTATCGTAGGATAGCATTACGCCCTTGGGCTTGCCTGTGGTGCCGGAGGTATAAAGCATGACCGCCAGGTCATCGCCCTTTCCAGCATTGAGGTTTTCACTCCAAGCCTTGCCACCGTCCTTTTGTAGCACGGTTTCACCGAGCTTTTTGACATCGTCTATTGAGTGTAAATTAGTGTGGTCATAATCACGCAGACCTTTGGTCTCGTCATAGATGATTTTTTTCAATTTCGGCAACTGGTCGCCGATGGATAAAACCTTATCGACCTGTTCCTGGTCCTGACAAAGGGCAATTGAAG
The DNA here is from genome assembly GCA_016764155.1 of Rhizobiaceae bacterium. Taxonomy (GTDB): domain Bacteria; phylum Pseudomonadota; class Alphaproteobacteria; order Rhizobiales; family Rhizobiaceae. The sequence continues at coordinate 7,114 of JAESSK010000251.1, read as the reverse complement.
CCTCTGCATGTTCAAGTACGTAAACCATCTCTTCGGCGACGCTGTCCGCATAAACGGGAACCGGAATTGCACCCAGCGCCTGCGCCGCGCAGAAGGTCCAGTAGAGCCAGGGACGGTTTTGTCCAACGATAGCGATTTTATCGCCGGGCTTTAAACCAAGCTCTGAAAGGCCAATCGAAAAAACTCGAACTTCTTCATAGGCTTGCGCCCAGGTCCAGCTTTGCCAAATGCCTTTATCCTTGTGGCGCATGGCCGTCAGATCAGCAAAACGGGTGGCATTGAGCACCATGTATTGCGGCAACGTGACAGGTTCGTTGACCCCATTGAAATTGCCTTTTGATGGCATTCCAGTTTCCTCCCTCAAGGTATGTCATCCACAATCCAGACCGATGGTTTGAAATATGGCTTCCTCCTTTGGCAGTGAACGGAAATCTTGCCAATGAATCAAGCTGTTAAATGAACCAGACAGTAAAAATAATTGCAAAACTAGGATGCAAAAATAGGCTGACCCCCAGAAAAATATTCTATGTATTTGATTCTATTCAGAAAATTCTTGTTACCATTTCAGCTACAACCAAGGATGCAATTATCTGTGGCCGTTTGTCCCCAGAGCCTCCGGCACCAATTGGGCAGGTAAACTTGTCTAATAAGGCTGGATCATTACCGTTTTCGCGAAATTGGCGTCTGAAAATTTCCAGTTTTGTGGCCGAACCGATCATACCAACGAAAATTGCATCTGCTTTATTGAGGGCGGCCTCGGCAATGAGAAAATCCTGCGCGTGGTCGTGTGTAAGAATGACAAACGCCGATTTTGGNGGGGCGCTGGCGATAATGCTTTCAGGCANGGCCAAGTGCTTATGCTCAAAATTTNCGCATTCATTTGGCAGTTGCTGCAACTGGTTNTGCCGGGAATCAATTACGATAACATGCAGTGGCAATAACAGCAGAGCCTGACACAGGGCCTTGCCCACATGGCCNGCACCGAAGATATAGACATTTGGGTTTTGCTGTTGNTCTTNCTTCCATTTTTGGAGGAATTCATCACGGCGAGCCTCGTNAAGCAANTCAAAANNCAGCTCCACAAACCCGCCACAGCATTGGCCCAGTTCAGGNCCGAGTGGAAGTTCAAGNANNGATGGCGCTGCNTTANNNATCATTTCGCNGGCGTGNTCAATGGCCAGATATTCCATCTGTCCNCCGCCAATGGTTTCAAAACTATNGGTTTCGCTCACTAACATCCACGCGCCGCTTGGCCGCGGGGTGGAGCCCTTGGCGGTTTTGATTGTGACCAGAACGCAAGCTGAATTAGCGTTGAAGAACACCTCTAAATCATCAGCCATTGGAGGGTGATTTTCTCATACGTTCCACCGCTTTTAATATTCGCTCAGGTGTCGCGGGGGTATCGAGTTTCGGGCAGGTTTTATAATCGGCAACACTGGCAACTGCCATGGAAAGCGCTTCGAGAACCGATATCGCCAGCATGAAGGGCGGTTCGCCAACGGCCTTGGAGCGGCGAATGGTGCGTTCTTTGTTTTGTGACCATTCGGCCAGTTCTACATTGAAAACCAGAGGACGATCAGAGGCCAGCGGAATTTTATAGGTGCTCGGCGCGTGGGTGCGCAGGCGGCCATTATCGTCCCACCATAATTCCTCGGTGGTGAGCCAGCCCATGCCCTGAATGAACCCGCCTTCGATCTGTCCCTTGTCGAGGGCAGGGTTGAGAGATTTTCCCACATCATGGAGAATATCCACCCGGTCCACCTGATATTCGCCGGTCAGCGTATCGATGGCTACTTCTGAAACGCAGGCACCATAAGCGAAATAAAAGAACGGTCGGCCCGTGCCTTTTTCGCGGTCCCAATGAATTTTTGGTGTTTTATAAAAACCCGCAGCCGAGAGGTGGGTTCGCGCCATATAGGCTTTTTTGGCCATATCGGCGAATGGTATTTTATGTTCGCCCAAATGCACATAATTATCGATGAACGTTATTTGATCAGCGGCAATCCCAAATTCGCTCACCGCCAGATCAATCATTCTTTGCTTGATCTGATCCACCGCATCAAGGGCAGCCATGGCATTGAGATCCGTGCCAGAAGAAGCCGCCGTCGCCGAAGTGTTTGGCACTTTGGAGGTATTGGTGGCGGTGATTTTTATCTGAGCCATGTCGACACCGAAACCATCGGCAACGATTTGCGCGACTTTGGTGTTTAGCCCCTGCCCCATCTCTGTACCGCCGTGGTTTATCTGGATCGAGCCATCGCTATAGACATGGAGCAAAGCAGACGCCTGATTGTACCAGGTGGCGGTAAACGAGATACCGAATTTCACTGGAGTGAGCGCGATACCGCGTTTGATGACACTGCTCGTTTGGTTGAATTTTAGAATTTCTGCCCGACGTTTTTGATAGTCGGAATTTTGTTCTAGTTCTTCCACCACGCGGTGAATGATATTGTCCTCAACCACCTGATGATAGGGCGTGACATTACGTTCATCCGTGCCATAAAAATTGGCCTTGCGGATTTCCAGCGGGTCTTTGCCCAGAGCATAGGCGATTTCCTCGATCATGCGCTCACCAGCGATCATTCCTTGCGGACCACCAAAACCTCGATAGGCGGTGTTGGAAACCGTATTGGTTTTCATCGGACGAGATTGCAAATGTACGTTGGGAAAGAAGTAACAATTATCCGTATGGAACAAAGCTCGATCGGTAACCGGCCCCGATAGATCGGAAGCGTAACCACAACGTGCCGCAAGCACTGCGTCAACGGCGGAAATTACGCCATCATCATCGAAACCGACCTCATATTGAGCGAGAAAATCGTGGCGTTTTCCGGTAGCGATCATATCGTCATCACGGTCCGGGCGAATTTTTACGGCGCGACCAAATTTCTTGGCCGCAAGGGCTGCAACGACGGCAAATAAATTGGACTGGGTTTCCTTGCCGCCAAAACCGCCACCCATGCGGCGAATGTTTACGGTGACCGCGTTGGATGGGATATCCAGAACATGCGCCACCATATGCTGCACTTCGGTGGGATGCTGGGTGGAGGAATAAACCAGCACGTCATCATCTTCACCGGGAATGGCCATAGCGATATGACCTTCCAGATAGAAGTGATCCTGCCCGCCGATTTCCATCTCGCCCTTGATTTGGTGTTTTGCTTTAGGCAGTGCGGATTTCGCATCGCCAAATTTGAGAGTGAGTGGCGCGGTGACATGAGGATAATTCGCATCCATTGCCGCCTGCACATCAATGGCGGGTGTTAGTTTATCATAGGATATATCCGCCAGTTTCGCGGCTCGGCGTGCCTGATCTCTGGTTTCAGCAAGTACTGCAAAAATCGGTTGGCCGTAAAATTCGATTGTTTTTTCAGCAAAAACCGGTTCGTCATGCAGACCTGTTGGGCTTACATCATTGACGCCTGGAATATCTTTGGCTGTGAAAACCGCAACCACACCTTCGGCGTCAGAAACGGGATTCAGATCGATATCAGTGATTGTGCCATTGGCGATTTCTGACAGGCCAAAATAGAGATGCAGGGTTCCCGCTGGCTCTGGAATATCATCTATATATTCTGCGCTGCCGGCAACGTGTTTGTGGGCAGAATCATGAGGAATGGAGCTATGTACGACGCCTTTGATATCACTCATCATGCAACTCCTTCCAGATGGATGGGATTGCTGCGCGACAATTGTACTTTTTCACCGATGGTTTCCAGATAGAAGCGGCGAAGCAGGTTTTTAGCAACGTTCATGCGGTAATCCGACGAGGCACGCCAATCGCTTAATGGCTGGTAATCGTCGGGAAATGAAGCGGCAGCCTTTTCGACTGTTGCTTCATTCCAGATACTTCCAAGCAATGCTTTTTCGACGTTTGAAGCGCGAAGTGGTGTTCCGGCCATCCCTCCAAAGGCGATGCGGCAGGCGGCAACTTTTCCTTCTTGATCAAGCAAAATATTGAAGGCACCACAAAGTGCGGAGATGTCTTCATCGCGACGTTTGGAGATTTTGTAGATTGCGAATTTTTCGTTCTTTTGCAAAGCCGGGACGAAGATCGATCGTACGAATTCGCCAGGTTTCAAATCCTGCTTGCCATATTCAATGAAGAAATCTTCCAGCAAAAGATCACGCGCCTCCTTACCATGGCGAAGGGTGATCCTAGCTCCCAGTGCAATGAATGGTGGTGGTAAATCACCGATCGGCGAACCGTTTGCAATGTTGCCGCCAATGGTTCCCATGTTGCGAACTTGTTCACCACCAATGCGGTTCCAGAACTCAGCCATAGCGGGAAAGGCCTTGGTCATAGCTTCAAATGCATCGGNNTATCGAACNCCNGCNCCTAACTCTATGCCTTCAGNNGTGACNGTNATTTCNGCCAGCTCATCCAGATGGGCGATGAATATTGCGGGCGCGATATCGATNAAATGCTTGGTCACCCACAGCCCCACATCGGTGGCACCAGCAACAATGGTGGCTTTGGGNTTTTCTATCATTATGTCAGCGAAATCATCNAGNTTTGCCGGGATNATNANNGNGTCNGTTTCCACCCGNACCTCATCATTCCANCCTTGCAGAATTTTGACAANATCNNCGNGGGGCAGAGCNTCATTTGCCATGCNGTCGCTGCTGGCAATTTCGAGCGCTGCTTTAACGATGGGTTCATAGCCGGTACAGCGACACAAATTTCCCTGCAAAGCCCGTTCGATCTCAAAGTTATCCGGCTTAGGATTTTCCAAAAACAGGCCGTATAGCGACATGACAAAACCCGGCGTGCAGAAGCCGCATTGGGAGCCATGATTTTTCACCATGGCTGCTTGTATCGGATGCAAAACGCCATCTTTTCCGGCAAGATGTTCCACGCTCACCACATGGCAATTATCGAGTGATCCTAAAAACCGAATGCAGGCATTGATGGCCATATATTTCAATTTGCCAGAAACAAGCCTGCCCACCAACACCGTGCACGCACCACAATCGCCCTCGGCGCAGCCCTCTTTGGTACCCGTTAGGTTTTTCTCCAGGCGCAAAAAATCAAGCAATGNCTGGTCGGCGCGGATGTCGCTCAGCACAATTTTCTTGTCGTTGAGTACAAACCTGATTTCACTGCGTGATTTCAATGTTATTGGCTTTCTTTATTAAACACATATGCTTACATGTTCTCTCATTAGAGCTAGTTGGTCAAACCTAATTATTGTGCACGGATTGCCAGATAATATATGTAGGCGAGAACGGTTCTCCAATCAGGATTTGAAAATGAGTCAACGGGTATTAATTGTGGGTGCGGGTCAGGCTGCTTGTTCGATGGCAGCGAAACTGCGCGAGCTGGATTCAAACGCCAAAATCACCATTATCGGCGAAGAAAATCACCTTCCCTATCAAAGACCCCCACTGTCTAAAAAATATGCCACCGGCGAGATGACACTTGATAGTTTGATTTTACGTCCAGCCAATTGGTACGAAGATAACGATATCCATTGTATTACCGGTCGGCGTGTTGTGCAAATTGACCCTGATGCCAAAACGGTNTTGCTGGATGATGACCNAGTGTTAGAATTCGACAAATTGGCGCTGACCACCGGCACCCGTCCGCGCGAATTGCCTGCTTCCATCGGCGGCGATCTGGATNGAGTATATNTTATTCGCGGCATTGATCACGTGGATAATTTCGCATCCGAAATGGTTGANGGGCGCACNGNACTNGTGATTGGCGGCGGATATATCGGGCTGGAAGCGGCGGCNGTTNTNAAAAANAAGGGATTGAATGTACGCGTNGTCGAGATGGCAGAGCGCATTTTGCAGCGNGTGGCCTGTTCGGCTACNTCNGATTTTTTTCGNNCCCTNCATCAAGAACGCGGCGTTCAAATTGACGAGGGGCTTGGACTTAGCCGTCTAATTGAAAAAGATGGCNGTGTATNTGGTGCTGAATTTTCCGATGGCAGTTCGATGGANCTCGATTTTGTGCTGGTTGGCATTGGCGTGGTGACCAATCAGGAANTTGCNGAACAAGCTGGCATTGCTTGCGATAACGGNATNTCCGTCAACAGATACGGTCAGACCAGCAAGTCCGACATTTANGCTGCNGGAGACTGCACAAGGTTTGAATATAAGGNGCAANTCATCCGNCTGGAATCGGTGCAGAATGCCATCGATCAGGCTGAATGTGTGGCNAAGAATATNGCNGGTGAGNCGACTAAGTATCTACCNTATCCGTGGTTNTGGTCGGACCAGTATGATGTNAAANTGCANATTGCGGGGCTAAACCTTGGCTATGACAAAGTTGTTTCGCGCGCCGGGGCACGGGAAGGCACTCANTCNGTNTGGTANTTCGATAATGNCNANTTNATCTCNGTNGATGCGATGAATGATCCNCGTTCTTTCATGGTCGGAAANAAATTGCTGGAAGGTGGTTTACCNATNACGCCTGAACANGCGGCTGATACCGANCTNGAACTNAANNCNNTGATGAAATAAAAAAGGGCGACCCGAAAGCCGCCCTCTTCNTANTTGNATTTTCGAAAACTTACATTTTCAAAGCTTTGTCCGTGATCATGTGAGTCCAAGCGCCTTCTGGTGCTTTGGAAATCACNGGNTCNGAACCGGCTGAAAGCAGCGTTTTCACGGTGCGATCATAATCGGCAACATCCAGAGCGCCATTTGACCCTGCGGTCAGTTTTGCGATCTCGCGCATCATGCGTTTTTGGTGTTTGGCAGTCTGCGCACCGGAAGCATCGTTTTCCAGAATGATATCTGCTGCTTCATCCGGGTTTGCTTCGGCCCATTTCCAGCCTTTCATGGAGGCGCGTACGAAACGCACCAGCTTATCAACCATTACAGGGTCTTTCAGGCTGGCTTCGTTGACATACATGCCATCTTCCAGCGTTGAAACGCCCTGATCTTCATATTTGAAAACCACCAGTTCGTCGGCGGTGAGGCCAGCGTCGATGATCTGCCAATATTCATTATAGGTCATGGTGGAAACGCAATCGGCCTGTTTTTGCAGGATAGGATCAACGTTGAAACCCTGTTTCAGAACAGTTACGCCGTCTGGACCGCCTTCGGTTTTAAAGCCGAGTTTGCTCATCCATGAAAGGAATGGATATTCGTTGCCGAAAAA
>JAESSK010000250.1 GCA_016764155.1 Rhizobiaceae bacterium | reverse complement strand
CTGGGGCATCCCGATGCGATGTTTTATACAGCAAAGGCATATGCGCGTGGTTGGGGAGTGCGGCCGGATCTGAAAAAGGCCCGTCTAATCTCTCTACAAGCGGTNCAGTATGGATTTTCTTATCGCGGNGAAACCGCTTACGGNCTNGGTCGATTNTTCCAGCTNTCTCACGGACCTGATTGCAACACCGTTGCTGTACAATGGTTNAAAAAGGCATTGCAGTGGAATTATAAAAAAGCCTCGATGCAATTGGCCTTTCACTATGAAAGAGGCCTCGGTGTTGATCAGGATATCCCGCAGGCCAGGTCATATTATGAGATCGCGATACGTGCCGGCTATGAACANGCGATGATAAAATATGCGCGTCTTTTAGCCGAAGGGCGCTATGGGGTGACGCCTGATTTATCGCGTGCCGAGGCGTTGAGCGAACGTGCNATAACCTCNCTTAGCAGCAAAGCNCGAGGNGGNTCGGGTAGTGCAGCTAAACAATTGGGGCGCATTTATCGCAATGGCAAACTGGTNCCTGCCGATTTGGACCANGCTTACAGATGGCTGCTNCGCTCNGCACGGCTGGGAAATACTGGCGGGATGCATGATCTTGCCCGTTTGATGCTTTCCAAACCNGGATATGATTCAGAACATGATGAAGCNTTGGCCTGGCTGAGACTTGCAGCCAGACAGGGGCATGGCGGTGCAATGACTGCTCTTGGGCGCTATCATTTGCGACAGAAATACGGGTTGTCAGAAATCGGCGCAGTGCGCTGGTTTGAGCTGGGGGTGGTTGCTGAACATAGCGGNGCGATGGCAGAGCTGGCCCGTCTCTATGAGCTGGGGGTGCTGGTTGANCGCAATCACGGCNAAGCCGTTCGCCTTGCCAAAAGAGGGGAAAAGTTAGGGCATTCGGGATCAAGGAAATTATTGAAAAAACTGCTGAATGCTCCGTCGAGCATCAAGAACCCTTTGAAAAGGGATAGAGGAGAAAATCATGGTCTTTAGCTCGCTGGAATTCATATATCTGTTTTTGCCGCCCGTTCTTGCCGTGTTTTTTATCCTGCGTCATATGCAGTGGGAGAAGGGTATCATCTGGTGGCTGATTGCCGCTTCGCTGGGNTTTTACGCTTGGTGGAGCCCGTTGCATCTCATCTTGTTGTTGAGTTCGGTCGGGATCAATTACGGTCTGCATCGGTTGATTTTGAAAACCGGTAGCAAAAAAATTCTGGCGTTCGGCATAGCTGCCAATTTGGCCACACTGGCATATTTTAAATATGCGGATTTCCTGATTGGGAATTTCAATNCGATCACNGGNTCGGANACNTCNCTNTTGAATGTTGTGCTGCCGCTGGCCATTTCGTTCTTCACGTTCCAGCAGATNTCCTTTTTATATGACACCTATGTGGGNGAGATTGCTGAATGTGATTTTGCCAAATANTGCCTGTTCGTGGTGTTCTTTCCACAATTGATTGCNGGGCCGATTGTNTTGCAAAAACACACGATTCCNCAATTCATCCTGCCTGTATTTCGTCAACGTGCGCTGGTGAACCTCTCGGTTGGCAGCACGCTATTCTTGATAGGNCTGTTTAAAAAAATNGTNCTNGCTGACGGCGTTGCGCCGATTGCNAATTCGGTTTATGGNCTTGCGGAAACCGGTCAGGTGGTGCCGTTTGAAGCGGCGTGGATGGGGGCNACTGCCTACACTTTCCAGATATATTTCGATTTTTCCGGNTATTGCGACATGGCGCTTGGNCTGGCCAGAATGTTCGGGATACGTTTGCCATTGAATTTCAATTCCCCCTATAAGGCATTGAATATCGTAGATTTTTGGCGACGCTGGCATATCACGCTTTCCACCTTCCTGCGCAATTTTCTCTATATTCCGATGGGGGGAAATCGCAAAGGGCCGGTTCGGCGTTATGTAAATTTGGGCGCCACCATGTTGCTTGGAGGGCTTTGGCACGGGGCAAGCTGGAACTTCGTGTTTTGGGGCCTTCTGCACGGACTATATCTTGCCGCCAATAATTTCTGGTCGACCACTGTAATCGGCGATCGAAAAGAGGCGATTTTGCCGCCATTCGTCAGCCGCTTTCTGGCTCAATCCCTGACATTATTATCCGTTATCGTGGCTTGGGTGTTCTTTCGGGCAGAAACTTTTGCAGGTGCGGGTGCTGTATTAAAAGGCATGTTCGGCTTTTCGCAGTATCCGGATGAAAGGCTCTGGTCCAGTGTTCTGCAAGGCAGTGAGGTTTACTGGATGCAGGTGATTGCGCTCACCATGATCGTAGTCTGGTTGCCGAATTCGATGGAAATCGTCAAAAATTATCGCCCGGTTATCGAGGTGAAAAAGTTCCTGAGAAAGGCCGTTGGCATTTCCGCCCATTGGCAGGAAATCTTCGTTTGGCGGCCAACGCCAGGATGGTCAGTTGCTATTTCCGCCGTTGGGCTAGTTGGCATTATCCAAATTTACCGGCTCGATGAACTAAGCGAATTCATCTACTTTAATTTCTAGGGGCGTGGCTAGGCGGCTCAAGCCGCAATGACGAGCGCGAGACGCACTTTCGCGCTTTGTAACGGCTTGTTCTTCTATGGCACACCAGCAGCGTGCATTAATTTGGTTATCCGATCGCGAACGGCAGCATCCTTGATTCTTTCAAGAAAATTCCAATTCNNNATGGTNAATTGCGGGGATTCTGCNCGAAGNTGTTCGGTAATCTTTGCTGCTTCATCNGATTGCCCNAGCCCCTNGTGGGCGGCNGCNGATATNGCNAGCACCGGTGTTGCAACNGGCCCGCCTCGNTNGACGTTTTCCTTGAAGCTTGCCAGTGCNGCCTNATANTCNCCNGCGAANGTCTGGACTATTCCACGCACGTTCAGATAGTGACCATTGAAGTANCTTGGATTAAGCCGAATGGCTCGATTGATGGCGGTGACCCCAGCAGCATATTCGCCGCTATACCCCAGCATAAATCCCAAATCAGCATGAGAATCGGCATCACTGGGCTGATGCGCAATCGCTTCTCTACCCGCTGCAATGGCGTCCTCATGTTGATTGTTTGCCAATTGGGCATAGCCCAGCGCNATATANGACCAACCGAATGTTTCATCTACGGCTATCGCNTTTTTTGCCATNTTAATGGCCTGTNTTGTCTCGTTGCTGGCATCGCCATANCCAAATATGCCATGTCGGCTCATCATGGTTGCAACACCGGCATAGCCGCCNGCAAATTCAGGGTCCATTTCGATGACCCGTTTGAANAGGCGCAGNGCATTCCTTGTNCGTTCNGGNACAGGTGGNTTGTAGGATTCACGGGCGCGAATGAAGAGTTCGTATGCTTCAAGATTATTGGTGTGAATTCGCTTTAAGCTNTNCTCTTCGTCAGGNGTCAATTGCACCGACANGGCNGCCACNACTCTTGCACCTACTTCATCTTGCAGTTCAAATATGTCATCAACCGGCCGGTCATAGCGTTCGGACCACAAATGCTCGCCAGTTTTTACGTCGATCAACTGGGCGTTAATCCTCACGCGGTCCGCTATCTTTCGGATGCTGCCTTTGAGTATATAGCCTACACCCAATTCTGCTGCGACGACACGCACATCCAAATCATCTGCTTTATAGGCAAAAGAAGAATTTCGGGCGACGACGAATAGGCCGGACACTTTTGAAAGATCGGTGATCAGATCTTCGGTCATGCCGATTGCAAAAGTATCTTGGGCCGGATCATCGGAAAAATTGTCAAATGGCAGCACTGCAATTGAAGGTTTGTCAGGCAATGTCACATTGCTTGATGACATGTTTGCAAGATTGGTATCCGATTGTTGATCCCACCACGCAGCACCTGCAGCAAGTGCTGCAATACAGATCGCAGCCGCGGCCAGATAGGTCTTGCGGGTGATTGACGACTTATGCCGCGCGGTCAATTTTTGCCCCTCAAACAGCACTTGATAGACGCGCACCGGACGGGCAATGTTTTTTACTTCGATATCACCCATATCGCCGAGGTCGACACTTATGCGGTCGCGAACACTGTCGCGGACCGTTCTGGATATGCAGATGCCGCCGGGCTCAGCCAGAGCCTCAATGCGCGCCGCGATATTAACGCCCTCACCGAATATGTCGCCATCGTCGGCCAAAATATCTCCCAGATTGATGCCAATGCGGAAAAGCATCTTTTCATCGTCATCCAGATCTGCATTGTATTCAACTAAAGCTGTTTGCACTTCGATGGCACAGGTAACCGCATCTACGACGCTTGAGAATTCCAATAACAAGCCATCGCCTGACGTATTTATAAGACGACCACCATAGGATTCGTTGAGCGGATCGATGATGGCGCGGCACTTTTTTAAATGAGCCAGCGTGCCAGCTTCATTAGCTCCCATCAACCGACTGTAACCAACGACGTCCATGGCGACGATGGTTGTTAGTCTNCGCGTAAAGTCGCTTTCGTTCATGCATTTTGCCCATAAATGTCTGTAGTTGTTGGAGTTGTAACAGAGTTATGTTCGGTTATCTATCTTCTGCACTCGTTGTTATTTAACCACNAGATTGGCGACTTCTGCCCCCTAGGTATAGGTTAATAATACGCCTCTTGTTCGGCGATGATGTGGAATCGANGNAAANCCTCGGTAGCTTCCGTCGTCATGGTNTCATTGCTCCAAACACCTGACGAATGACAGACAAGTGATACGCTAATTCTTGCTAATGACAGCAAATTCCCAAATGTGTATAAATATCGCTATAAACAATTTTGTTGCGAAGATTATAGGATTTTTTGAGTGCAAAAAGACATTGGGAACACACACGCCATACGTGCTTTAACCGCGTTGCGGGAGAAGATATTGAGTGGGGAACTGGCTGCGGGAAAGCGGCTGTTCGAAGTTCCNTTAGCAGAACAACTGAATATTTCACGCACGCCAGTTCGTGATGCCATGTCCCGTTTGGCAGCAGAGGGGTTGTTGGACCGCGTCAATGGCGGCGGTTTTTTGGTGCGAACATTCAGCCTTGATGATATTATTGATTCCATTGAATTACGCGGGTTACTTGAAGGCGCTTCTGCACGTTTGGCTGCTGAGCGCGGTGTATCATCTGAAAAGATCGCTGAAATGGAAGCCTTGTTNGTTGCTATGGACGATTGTTTCNTGCCTAACGATCAAGGCGTNGATTTTGATCTCTATTCAGCGCGGAATGCCGAGTTTCATGCGGCACTTGCAACGTTATCCAAGAGCAACATTATGCAAAGAGAGTTGGAGCGGGTGAACCGNCTGCCTTTTGCTTCGCCTTCAGCGTTTCTTCGAGATAATGGAAAAAAAATTGGCTTTACCCGTGCGCTTATCATTGCACAGGCACAGCACCGNGCTTTGATTGATGCNATTGTGGCGCGNGAAGGTGCCAGGGCTGAATCCATTGCGCGAGAACATGCGCGCATCGTGCGTAAAAATCTGGAGCGGATGCTTAAGGATAAAGCTGACGGCCAGGGNATTGGCATTAACGAGGCNCTTTCANTNGTCTGATCGANAGATAAGCCGTATTCCCTAAATACCGGATTTCCCTGCAATAATTCGGCAAGTCTCAAAAAAATATTTGACGGCGATATTGAATTGTTGTTGTGTTAAGTGATAGACGAAGCGCTATTGTTGCAGCGTTGATCTGATATTTTCTGGAGAGCTTGATGGCTGAAAAAATTACTGTTCTTGATCCACGCGGTTATCCGCCTGAGGTCATTGGTAAGCGTCTGGCTAACCGTCACGAGAGCCTTGACGGTAAGGTTTTGTATCTGATCGACTGTCTTTTCGACAATGCTGATGTTTTTATGGAACAGTTGCGATTGTGGTTTGCAGAAAACCTTCCCGCTGTTGAAACCCGAATCATCCGGCCCCGCGAAAGCTGGGTGGATGACGCGGAAATGCGGGCCAAGGTGGTCGCTGAGGGAGATGCCGCGATAATCGGCGTCGGGCTCTGAAGCACCTGTTGCCCCACGGTCGTGGGGTTCGCGTTAGCACTGGAAGAAGCCGGGATACCTACCATCCCAGTGAGTACGCATGTCTTTTCACGATTAGCAGCGGCCACGTCGCGCACTGGTGGCATGCCAACCTTACGCAGTTGCTTTGTGCCGCAACCGGTTGTCGGGCGAACTGTGTCCGAATTACGTGGGTATGTTGAAG
>JAESSK010000249.1 GCA_016764155.1 Rhizobiaceae bacterium | reverse complement strand
TTTAGGGAAGTCAGCCGGGAAAATGTGACTGCCTTCATTATCCAAAGGCATTTCAACGACTTCGGTCACGGTCTCCAATGATAATTTTCCATAGAGATGGGGGAAGAGCTGATCGCCGCGGGAAACCTCATATTTTAGGGCATCACCGAGCATGCTTTCATCGACGCTGACCAGCAGCAAATCGTCTTGTCCGGTAAAGTGTTTTGCTGCCGTTTCTCTTGCTTGAGCGGCGGTGGAAAAATGGATGTAGCCATCGGCTAGATCAATTGGTGCGCCGCTGAATATGCGGGCTTTCTCGGCCTCGGCCCATTGGGTTTTGGTGGCAATTTTGTAAATGGTCATTGTATCTTTCCAGACCTTGGCGAATCCTGAATTTCAGCCGGATATTAGGATTGCGCCAAGGGGTAATCAAGGACGCGAAACCATCAACCTAGTGAATTAGCGTGAAACTGCCACAATAGGCCCCTATATGTTGGTTATTGAATTGTAGGGAAGCTGATATGTGGCAGAAAAATCTGATATTTGGCGTTGTTGCTCTTGCCATGGTTGGGGCTGTGGTTCTGGCGCAATCGCGCCAGACAGGTGAAGTTTCTGATGAACGCTACAGCGTTAACGAGCAGGGTGGTGGCATCGTGCGGGTAGATAAAATTTCCGGACAGGTGAGCTTTTGCGATGTTAAAAAATCCAATGTGATTTGTCGGCTGGGTGCCGATGAGCGGGATGCCTATGAGGATGAACTTGAGCGGCTCGGCGAGAGAATTGCCGTGCTTGAAAAACGGGCGGAACAATCTCCAGCTAAAATTGATCGCCCAAAGAACACTGTTCCCGGTATTCGCCGCACAGAAAGCGAATTTGATAAGGAACTCGACAGGGCGATGGATTTTGCTGAATCCGCCATGCGACGGTTTTTCGGCATGGTTCACAATCTGAAAAAAGACTTTGACGGCGATAAAATCTAGGCTTTAGACTTTATTCGAACTGCTCATGCACAAAATCTGGCACAGGCACGGCTTTGCGCTTTTCCAAATCCATAATCAGATTGATGACCTGAATGGTTGCATAGGCTTTACCGGTTTCAAGGTCGCGAATCTGGTGGCGCATGGTGAACGTCTTTTCGCTCATGCCGTGGCAAAACGATACAACTTCAATTGCTGCGCCGACCTTGACCGGTTCAATCACCGATAATTTCATTTCCATGGCGACACGGCCGAAATTGTGCTCATCCAGAAAGTCTGTGGTGATCCCTACATGGCTCCAGATATGAGGCGCACCATCGGTGAGGTGGGAGATATATTGCTGGGTCAGCATCTCGCCATTGATGTTGCATTGAGCGGGCTGGATGATGCCGTAATTGGTGATGATTGCCTTGTTTTCTTCAAGGCGTTTTTCGATTGGTTGTTCGCCTAAAAAACCAGCAGGAATGCCGCGGGGTAGCGCAAATGCGATCTCTTCTGAACTAACGGTTGGTAGCTCCGCTGGAGGGTTTTCGCATGTGTCTAGGGCTGCTGCACTGACCAAGTTTTCGTCGGTGTTTTCCAGCAGATGGATGATTTGGCCTTGGTGTTCGCCATCACCAATAAGTGCTGATTTCACAGTTGTGGAACTGGCGTTTCGCAACTCGCGTAAATAGCGCACGTGGCGAACCTTCGGGCGTGAGGCGGAGATGCGATCCATGTTGTGGCGCAGGGCAAAAACTTCTGCGGCTTCGGCGAAGTTTTTGAAATAGAACTGGACGTTCATGTGATCGTTTTCGTCACACTGCCAAGTGTTGACGAAGCTGCGGCGTGTTTCAATGAATGGCATTATTTTGACGGTACTATTCTATTGAGGAAGGTTTCAATTGCGGTGAGGCTTTGTTGTGCCAGTGTCAGTGTTTCGAAGAAATACTGGAAAACGTGGCAGCCGCCGGGGAATAATTCGAGCTCGGTATCTGACTGCACCTGCGCCCAGCGCGGGGCCATGAACAGGCTATCGTCAAGCAGGGCATCTCTCGTTCCAACGCAAAAATGCGCTGGTGGCATGCCAGTTAAATCAGCAAACATCGGCGAGATATCCGGATCGCGTCGCTCGGAAATATCGGGCAGAAAACTATCAGAAAAANTGACAATATCTCGGGTTTTAAGAACCGGTGCGCCGCCAATTTTTTCGCCCATGCCGTAATGTTCAGCACTTGGCGTCATGGTGAAATCATAGGCACCCGCTATCAACACTGCGGCTTTGAACGGGGTAATACCGTGCTTGTCGCGCAAACGCAGCATGGTCACCACTGATAGATGCGCGCCAGCGCTTTCGCCGCCAATGGAAAGCCATGAGGTATTGAAGCGCTTGCTGCCCTCATTAACCAGCCACAGGGCTGCGGCTTCGCAATCGTCTGGGCCTTGCGGATATGGATTTTCCGGCGAAAGGCGATATTCGATGGAAATGCAGGTTAAATTGCAATTATTGGCCAGTCGCTTCAGGCGTTGGTCCTGCATATCGGCGCTGCCAAGACGCCAACCGCCGCCGTGAATATGAAGGAATACGCCGCGAGGCTCTCCTTTATCCGGTGAGATTACTCGCAGTTCCACCGGGCCATGAGGACCGGGGATTTCGATGGTCTNGGCATCATCCAAATAAGCTTCTACAGGGAAAGCGCCAAGGCCAGCTCTTCGTGCTGCTCGCACATCGGTTACGTCCATGGACCATGGATCGTTGCCTGCGGCTAGTTTTTCGCTCAATGCGGTGTTGAAGCTTTTGGTTTCGTTGGAAATAGCGGCGTCGGAGAAAATTTCCGGGTCAATTTTAAGCATCGATGGTCCGTTTTGAAAATTGGTTCAGGATCAGGTTTATCGCGATAATTGTGATAAAGCCAATGAGCATTCCAGCGCACCCTGACTGGAATAAAATGGTGATNTNAGCAGGGGCATTCTGGCTGATTGGCACTAGAATGATTTCGTCGCCGTTACTCAAGATGAAATCTGGTCCCCAAAGTGCCAAATAGGCCATGGCGCTGGCACTTGCTGCACCCAAAATCATGCCGCCCAAAAGAGCTGTGTGTCGTGGGTTTATGCCCAGAGATTTAATAATCAGAGCAGGGAATATTCCAGCTGCGGCCAACGCGAAAGCTGCGGTTGCAAACATGACGACCGGCGGGGCATAGGTGAGGGTCACATAGCCTGCGCCGACTGTGGTTATTATCAATATGAGGCGGGACATGAACATGATTGCGATGGGGGGTGCGCGTCTGCGCAACAGGCCCTGATAACCATCATGGGCAAGGGAATTGGCGGTGACCAAAAGCAATCCGTCAATGGTAGAAAAGAGCGCTGCAAAAGCGCCAACGGCGATCAGGGTTGAAACCAAGGGCGGCAGGTCAGCAATGTCAGCAGAGGCCAGCACAATCATTGCGCTATGGATGGAAATATCGGCAGGAAGCAGAGGNCGCCCTANATCGCCACCACANGCGGCAAGCACNGTNGCGAAATCTATTGCTTCCACACCGCAGATTGAGGCAAGCGGTTGGTCGCCGATCAGACCNAGNGAAAACAACCANGGNGCCTGTTCCGGCAATTCGCGAATGGGTAATCCGATCATGGAATTATAGATTTCCAAGGTGATATAGGCTGCATAAGCGGGTGCTGCGCAAAGAATGACTATGAGAAAGACCATCGCCCAATTGCCGCTGTNACGGGCATTGCTTGCATTATTTGCGGTGGCAAAATGCTGCAACATATGGGGCATGGCAGCGGTGCCTGCNGCAATACAAAACAACCAAATGAAGACTTCTGATAGGTTCAAGCTGCTGGTTATGCCACTGAGTGTGCCGAAAGTGCCTTTGGTAGCAACGCCTTGATTTGTTAGCACTTGCTGGAATGAATTCACTANATCAATNGCNCCCAAGCCATAGGAGAAATGNGGNATGGGGTTGCCCGAATGGGAGAGCGATATCCACCCGATTGGAATGAGAAATGCNATGGCGATCACAATATAGAGTGCNGCCCTTGCCCATGTGAGGGCGCGCATGCCGCCTAATAGCAGGCAAATCAACACAGCCAGAAGCCCGCAGGTGATTGTGATTTGTGGTGATATTCTAAAAAACGAGGATGACACCATCTGAGCCAGGCCCAATTGCGCGATAATTAGCAATATGCTGCAAACGGCCAACAGCAANAGCGAAACAAACCGCAGTAATTTAGCTGAAATCCTTACGGATTTTTCTTCGCGAATGGGGGCTGCCAAAAATTGCGGCAGAGTACTGGAATGATCGATGGCNATTGCTGGCGCTATGATCAGTGTGGCAATTGCCAACCCAAGAATTAATGCGGACATCCAAAGNAGNCCGTNGAGGCCATTGGAAAAAATTTCACCNGANAAAGTGATNAANGCGCCGCCNGANATNAGCGAGGTNGCNATTGCCATGCCACCAAAGGTTCGCCCGACCCGATGTCCTGCCATTTGATATTCATCGAGTTGCATGGTGCGGGCCATGATACCGATGACGGGATATAGGGCGACGAGCAAACCAAGGGCCAGATAGAGCTGATAAACTGGCGGAGTGCCGATTTGTTGCAGTGTGATCAGGAAAAATGCCAAAAAGAATACGGCGACCAAAAAGATACTGAACAATTGCCGAGGATTGTTTCTGGCGATCTGTCTGTTTTGGTATTTTACAAAATTGCGCATAAAATTTTAGGTTTCATCGTCCATTTGCAAATCGGCTTTTTCTTGTATTCGTGAATAGAGATACACGATAACGCACAGGATTATTGGGCAAATTTGTGCAGCTAACAGAAAACCGGCTGGAATTTGTAGGAAACTCATTAAATTTAGCTGCCCGTAAAATAAATAGGGGATAAGCACAATTAAAATACAGATTAACGCGCCAATAGTTATGCGTCCGGCAAGTATCCGTCGGAAGTTGCGCGCATTATCCTGTATGCGATTGAGTCTGAGTTTAGCTCGATTCATCGGATTGTCTTTGCCGCTTGTATAGTATTAATTCCTCTGGCGTCATTTAGAATCAAACAGGTGATGAAATCAACAGGCTTGCTTTAATAGGCTTGGCCTCTAAAATGTGTGAAAATTATTGCCGTGTTCATGGTGGGGAGAGAATTTTGGACAAAGCAACTATACTCATTGCAGACGATCATCCTTTGTTTCGTGATGCATTGAAGCAAGCGATTGAGGGATTTGAATTTCCTTGNGCGATCCAAATGGCTGGTTCATTGGAGGAGGCGCAGGAAGTTCTGGACAANTCCGTGGATATGGANCTGGTGNTGCTTGACCTTGCAATGCCGGGTGCNAGCGGCTTTTCAGGCCTTGCGCTNNTGCGNTCGGAATATCCGGCAATCCCTGCGGTGGTGGTTTCGGCCACTGAAGATCCAACAACAATCAGGCGCTGTCTTGATCTTGGTGCCTCAGGATTTATTCCAAAATCATCGTCGGGTGNAGCCATTCGAAAAGGNGTTCTGGCGGTGCTTGAAGGTAATGTCTGGGTCCCTGAAGGGGTTGATCTGGATGTGGAGGATGATCCGGAAACCGCCGATATGTTCAGGCGAATCAAAAGCCTTACGCCACAACAGGCCCGTGTGTTGGGGATGTTGAGCGAGGGATTGCTCAATAAACAGATTGCCTATGAACTCAGCGTTTCCGAAGCAACGGTTAAGGCGCATGTTTCTGCTGTGCTGTTGAAACTGGGTGTGGATAGCCGCACACAGGCGGTTATTATTATGAACAAGATCGGTGCGGAGCTGGGTATTACGCCCNGTGGCGAACAATCCCAAGTGTGAACTCTATTTTGGGATTTTTTGCACTGTGTCATAGTACACAGCCGAAACTTCATTGAAACGCTATCTTTAAATCATAGGAAGGCCGCAACGGACTTTCGAAAACATTTGAAGGAAAGCCAAATGAACATCGTAACTCTTAAAAAATCAGCCATCGCAGCGTTAACTGTCGTTGTTGTTGCAACCAGTAGTTTATCTGCCACAACCGCACCAGCAGCTGCTGGCAGCAGACACTTTGGAGCCGGTCTTGTTGGCGGTCTCGCCCTTGGCCTGATTGCTGGCAGTCACCGCAGCCGTCATTATAATCGTGACTATTATGACCGTGGATATCGCGATTGCTGGACCGAGCGTCGCTGGCGTCGTAATCGCTATGGCGAAAGATANTCAGTNCGGGTTCGGGTTTGTAANTAAACCTAANCAACCATCTAGATTGCTNTTCCAGAAGCCTCGGNTTTTACCGGGGCTTTTGGCTATTTGAGAGGTAGATTGGTTGCGGTTTTTTTNCAGCACGATACTATCAATCAGCAGAGGATAGACTGAAGGGGTTTAGGGAGAATGGCATTGCAGGCGCGTGATGATTTAGGGATTTGGGATTATATTATTGTGGGGGCGGGGTCAGCCGGGTGTGTGCTGGCGAATCGTTTGAGTGCTGATCCAAAAAATCGCGTATTGCTGCTTGAGGCCGGTAAATCTGANAATTACCANTGGGTGCATATTCCGGTGGGTTATCTTTATTGCATGGGNAATCCGCGNACNGATTGGTGTTTTGAGACCGTTTCCGAACCGGGATTGAATGGTCGNAAGCTTGCCTATCCACGCGGCAAGGTCATCGGCGGNTGNTCCTCAATAAACGGCATGATTTATATGCGCGGCCANTCTGCTGATTATGANGGCTGGCAGCAAATGGGTAATAAGGGCTGGGGNTGGGACGATGTNTTACCNTATTTTCTAAAATCCGAAGATCACGCCGACCGCTCCAATGATTTGCACAATCAGGGTGGTGAATTGCGGGTGGAAAAGCAGCGACTTCACTGGGATGTTCTTGATGCGGTGCGCGATGCGGCGCTCGAACTTGGTATTCCGAAGGCAGATGATCTAAATGACGGAATTAACGAGGGCAGCGCGTTTTTCGAGGTAAACCAGAAAAACGGCTGGCGCTGGAGCGGTTCACGGGCTTTTCTTGACCCGATTAAGGGCCGCAAGAACCTGACTATTTTGAAGCAGGCCCACGTTGAAAAGCTTACACTTGAAGGAAAACGTGTCACCGGCTTGGAATTGCAGGTGGCGGGTAAACCTTCCAAGGTTAGCGCTGGCAAAGAGGTGCCTTTATCGGCTGGTGCCATCGGGTCGCCGCAAATTATGCAGCTTTCAGGCATCGGGCCTGCAGGCTTGCTTGGGGAACATGGCATTGAAGTGCGTCACGGTATGGAGGGGGTGGGGGCCAATTTGCAGGATCATTTGCAAATCCGCACCATCTATACGGTTGAAGGCGTCAAAACGCTGAATGAGATGCAGGCCAGCCTTTGGGGTAAGGCAAAAATCGCCATGGAATACGCATTCAAGCGCACTGGCCCGATGTCGATGGCGCCGAGCCAATTGGGAATTTTCACCAAATCAGATGCGTCTTACGCCTCACCCAATATCGAATATCATGTGCAGCCCTTATCGCTGGATAAATTCGGCGAACCGCTGCATTCCTTCCCGGCAATCTCTGTATCTGTTTGCAATTTACGCCCTCAAAGCCGTGGAACAATGCATATCAGTTCTGCTAATCCGTTTGATAAACCCCTTATCAATCCAAATTATCTGAGCGCAGAAGCAGATAAGCAGGTTGCGGTGGATTCCATTCGCCACGCCCGCCGCTTAATGACCACCAAAACCATGGCGCAATTCAATCCTCACGAAATCAAGCCGGGGCTTGCTTATGATAGTGACGAGCAAATTCTGGAAGCGGCTGGCGATGTGGCAACGACGATTTTCCACCCCATCGGTACTGCTAAAATGGGGAATGATGCCATGGCTGTGGTGTCTGACACGCTTGAAGTGCATGGGCTTGAAGGTTTGCGGGTGATCGATGCATCGATCATGCCGACCATCACGTCAGGCAATACTCACGCTCCTGTGGTGATGATTGCCGAGAAGGCTGCGGATATGATTTTGGCCAAAAACCGCTGATTTATCGCTCTTTTCCTGCTCTGTGCCATATTGCACAGCGATATTTGAGTTCGACCGCTATCT
>JAESSK010000248.1 GCA_016764155.1 Rhizobiaceae bacterium | reverse complement strand
TCTGTATCTCCACCTGAATCAGCTTGACTGTCCGTCATTTCGCAATAGTATCTTCAATATTCTAAATGGGAGGAATAAAATGAAGAAGACTCTTTCTTTCGCAGGGGCGCTCACCGCAGCTCTTCTTGCGACAACTAGCATTGCAGCTGCAATGGAGTGTGGAGAGATTAAGCTGGGTTCAGCGATCTCGCTCACAGGCAAATATTCATCGGCAGGCATTCATGCTCAGCACGGTTATGAATTTGCCGTTCAAAAAATCAAAGACGCCGGAGGCATTAAATTTGGCGGCAAGTGCTACAACTTCAACATCATCTATTATGACGATGAATCAAAAGGCGATCGTGGTGCAACGCTCGCTGAGCGTTTGATCAATCAGGATAAAGTTCAATATATGCTTGGACCTTATTCTTCTGGTCTGACCAAAGCGATTGCGCCGATCACTGAAAAATATAAAATTCCGATGGTTGAAGCAGAAGGCGCATCGCGCTCGCTGTTTAACAAAGGCCGCAAATATCTATTTGCTGTGCTTTCAACCTCAGAACAGTACCTAGCCTCTGCGATTACTCTTGCAGGCGAGCAGGCTGTGGCCAACGGTGGAAAAGCAAGCGACGTTAAAGTCGCAATTGCCGTTGAAAACGACCCGTTCTCACTGGATATTCGTGCGGGTGTTCTTGCTGACGCTAAAAAAGCGGGCATGACTGTTGTGATTGATGAAAAACTGCCTCGTGACCTTTCCGACATGGGTGCGATCCTGACCAAAGTAAAATTGCTTAAACCAGACGTGCTGATCGTTTCCGGTCACACAAAAGGTGCAGCAACTGCGGTTCGTCAGGTTGGCGAAATGAAGATCAAGGTTCCAATGTTTGCAATCACTCACTGTGAATCTGCCGACGTTGTGGGTAAATTTGGCGACTATGCCAATGATGTTTTATGCGCCACTCAGTGGGCTGAAACGTTGACCTATAGTGATCCAATTTTTGGTACAGCTGCTGAATATAATACTGAAATCAAAGCTAAGGTTTCACATTATGCGGACCGTTCTGTTCCTTACCAAACGGCTCAGGCTTCCGCTGCGGTTCTTGTATTCAAGGACGCATTTGAACGTGCAGGCTCCCTTGACAAGGAAAAAGTTCGCGACGCCATTGCAGCGACCGATCTTGCTACTTTCTACGGCCCAATCAAATTTGCGCCTGAAGGTAACAATATGGCAAAACCAATGGTTCTGCGTCAGATTCAGAACGGTGAATATAAAGTGGTTGCACCAACTGCTTTTGCTACCGACAAGCTGAATTGGCCTCGCTAAGCTAAAATTTCCCGGCATTCTTTTGCCGGAACACCGGGGGTCTTTGAGATGCCCCCCGGTGACATTTTTCAGACGTTTGCTGCTTCTAAAAAATAGACCGGATTAACCGGCAGAGGGCGCATTCAGGGGACAGAATATGGATCAGATTTTCTCAAACATTTCATTGTTGTTTGAATTTCCGGTTGTCAACATTTCGATATTGCTCGAAGGCTTGATGATCGGCTCGTTGTTTGCACTTTCAGCCTATGGGTTGGCGCTGGTATGGGGCGTGATGAACGTCAAAAACCTCGCTCAGGGAGACTTTGTGGTTGCCGGGGGATACGTCTCCTGGTATTTTTCTGGTTTCGGAATGAACCCGCTGTTAGGTGTACCACTGGCATTTGTGATGATGTGGGGCCTTGGCTGGGTCATTTATAAAACCGTAATTTCTCGCGTGATTGAACGCGATCTCTTCACCTCGCTTCTTGCCACCTTCGGGCTGGCAATCATGATGGCGCAGTTGATGAATTTGATGTTTGGCTCTGATACGCAAAGTATCAAACTCGAATATGAAACCCTTTATTTCTTTGATGACTTTGTCAGTGTGCCCATCGCCAAACTGATTGGCGTTATCATGGCGCTCTCATTGGCGGCAGCGGTGATCTACTTTATGAAAACCAGCCGCATGGGTCAGGCGATCCGCGCTACGGCGCAGGATGCACGCGCTGCCCGTGTGATGGGGATTGATACNGAAAAAATCTACGCATTCACCTTCTCGCTTAACTCCGCNATTTGCGGGGCTGCCGGTGCNATCATTGTGATGGTGTGGTTGATCCAGCCATTTTACGGCATCACCTATTCCATTCGTGCCTTTGTNATTGTGACAGCCGCTGGCCTTGGCAATTTGCCNGGGGTTATNGCNGCCGGTCTNGGCATTGGNGCGCTGGAACAATACGGTGCGCATATTTTCGGCATTGGCTACCAACAAGCAATCGCGGTTCTGCTGCTGCTTTTCGTTCTATTCATCAGACTGTTGCAACAGCGCCGGTCCCGACAGGCATTGCAGTAGGAGGCGATCATGATAACTCAAAAACCACTTTTTTATGCGGGTCTTCTTGCGCTGATTTTCGTGCTGCCCTTCCTGTTTCCTGCTTACGGTGTGCAGCTTGCTGCCATGTGGCTGATGATCATNGTTGCTATGACATGGGACATGACCGGCGGCCAGATGGGCTANAACTCGCTGGGCAATATCTTCTTTTATGGCACCGGCATGTATGTGGCAGCATTGGTCTTTATCGGCATGTCGCACGATATCGGCGCCTATACCGATGCTTCCGGTGGCGGTTCGTTCCAATTTACCGACGCCCAATATTTTAGCGGCGTGTTCTTTGGGCTTATTGCAGCGGGACTATTTTGCGCCGTGAGTGCAGTGGTCATCGGCATGTTGATCTTTGGATTGCGCGGGCCTTACTTCGCTATCGGAACGCTGGCCGTGGCGATNGCTGCGGGCGAACTGGTATCCAACTGGGACTGGGTTGGCGGCGGNCAAGGTATCGCCCTGCCGATTTATCCGGGCGACATCGATGTGGGTAAGAAGTTCTTCTACTTCTTATTTGCCGGGCTGGGAGTGACNATATTTATCTTCTTGAAATGGCTCTACACCACGCGCTTTGGTGCGGCGATCAATGCCATTCGTGATGATGAAGAAAAAGCNGAAGCCATGGGCATTCACACNATGTGGTACAAACTCACCACATGGGCAATCTCNGCNTTTTTCGTGGGNATTGCAGGCGGCTTGTCAGCNTTCCAGCTTATTCACTTTGAACCTCTTGAGTCGGCTTACCAAACCATCAACCTTGGCATCTTCATGGTGGTTTGCGTATTGTTAGGCGGCAAAGGAACCCTTTGGGGACCTGTTATTGGCGCGATTGCGTTTCACCTCTTCAAGGAAGTCACATGGGCCTATTTGCTCGGTTGGCAATGGGTAGCGCTTGGTGGCCTGATCGTTGTCACCGTGGTTTATTTCCAGGATGGTTTCTTGGGTTGGGTCAAACAGCAAAAACCAGAATGGTTTGGTGTTCGTGTGGATAATGGTTCCACCGAAAATGCGGGGACAGCCAAATGACCAAAATTATCGAAGTTACTGGCGTCTCCAAATCCTATGGCGGTGTGATTGCCAATAAGGATATTTCATTGAGCGTCAAAAAGGGTGGCATTACCGGGTTGATTGGCCCCAATGGCTCCGGCAAGACGACCTTGTTTAATTCGATTGTTGGCTATCATCCAATAAATAGTGGCTCGATCAAATTTGAAAACAACGAAATTTCAAATATGCAAGTTCAGGAAATAGCCCGCCTGGGAATGTTGCGAACTTTTCAACAAACCCGCATTTACGGCGAAATGAACTGCGTCGAAAACATGCTGATTTCCCTGCCGCACCGCAAGTTAACTTGGCGTGAACGCTTTAGCAGCAACACCAAAGTAGATTATGAGCGCGCCGATCATTTGCTTGAATTTGTCGGGCTTTATGAAAAGCGTTTTCTGCGTTCAGGTTCGCTCTCCTTCGGCCAGCAAAAGCTGTTGGAGTTTGCTATGGCATTGATGAATGAACCCACAGTTCTTCTGCTGGATGAACCGACAGCGGGCATCAATCCGACCTTGATTAACGGGCTGATTGATCGCTTGAAGCGTGCCAATACGGAATTTGGTATTACGCTATTCATTATCGAACACAACATGCGGGTGATCATGAACATGGCCGATACCATCTATTGTCTGGCCCATGGCGAGATGCTCGCTTCTGGCACACCTGACGAAATTCAAAACGACCAGAACGTCGTTGATGCCTATCTTGGAGCGCACTAATGGCTGATAAAAAGAAACCAAAAAAGAGCGCAGTAAAGAAAACCAAAAAGAAATCAGCGGTGAAGTCCAAGATAAAAACAAAGGCTAAAACCACTGAAAAGGCGATCAGCGGCTATGCTGCTGGGAGTGTTGATTCCGTTATTTCCGTTGAAGATGTGAACCGTCAGGCGAAAGCCATTGCGGAAGACATTCCTATTGAGCGGTTAGAAAAACTTGCGGATGGCGAAGCCTTTATCTCGATTGAAAACCTGACCGCCGGTTATGGCAAAATGGAAATTTTGCACAATCTCAATTTGCGGGTCGGGCGCAAGCAATCGCTTTGCCTGATCGGGCCAAATGGTGCCGGTAAATCGACAATCCTGCATGCGATTTTTGGCTTTAACACCATCTTCAGCGGCAAGATATTTATTGGCGAAGGTGCTAATCGAAGAGATATTACAAACCTTTCCCCGAGCGAGAAACTCTCTCAATCCGGCATTGCCTATATCCTACAAGATAAATCCGTTTTCCCCGGCATGACGGTGGAAGAAAACCTTTGGATGGGCGGATTTTTGAAAGATAAGCCAGCCGAGGCCAAAAAGGTTGCGGAAGAGGTTTTTGATAAATATCCGCGTCTTGCAGCACGTAGAAAACATCTGGCAAAGGTGCTTTCGGGCGGTGAGCGGCGTCTACTTGAAATTTCCCGTGCGCTGGTAATGAATCCGGAAGTCTTGCTGGTGGATGAACCCTCTATCGGCCTTGAACCCCGCTTTATCGACATGGTTTTTGAAATCCTGCACGACCTTCAGCACAAGGAAGGCAAGACCATTATCATGGTGGAGCAAAACGCCAAGAAAAGTCTCGAATTTGCCGATCTTGGTTATGTGCTGGTTTCCGGTGAAGTGGCGATTGCGGGTACGGGTGACGAGCTGCTGGCAAATCCAAAGGTTGGCCAACTCTTCCTTGGCGGCTAAGATCGACTTATGACGGTTAAGGCAATTCTGTTTGATAAAGATGGCACGTTGATCGATTTCCATGCCACGTGGGATCGCGCGACCTATGATGTTTTTGAAAGCCTTGCTGAGGGCGATCTGGGGCTGATCCGCAAATTGGCGAAAATCTCTGACCTCGATATAGAAACCAGAACCATCGGGCCTAATTCAATACTTGTAGCTCATAGTTCGGCAGAGATTGGTGAGCGTTGGGCCAAGATTTTATCGCGAAAAGCCGATCAGAAATTTCTCGACGAAGTTGATGCTTTGTATGGAAAATTCGGCCAAAAACATTTGACCGGTTTCCCTTCCACGCCCAGTGTTTTAAAAAGACTGTTGGCCGAAGGTTACGCCATCGGGATCGCCACCAATGACAGCGAGAATAACGCTATGCTCCAAATGGACCAATTGGGGTGGCGCGATCATTTTGCCGTAATTCTTGGTTATGATTCCGGCCATGGCGAAAAACCTGGCCCCGGCATGGTACAGGCATTTTGCACCCATACAGGTTTTGACTCCTCCGAAATATTGATGGTGGGCGATACCCTCCATGATATCGAGGCTGGAAAATCCGCGGGTGCCCTAACCGTTGGCGTGACTACCGGTCCCGGACATGGCGCAGGTTTGCCAGATGAGGCAGATGCGACCATCGATGATCTTGATGAGCTGTTCAAATTGTTGCAACAACCGCCATTTTGCTGATACGGTTTTTTTCAAATTACCTTACAGGAACCATTGATGAAAATTGGAATATTGCAAACCGGCCATGTGCCGGATGAGCTTGTTGATGAACACGGGCCATATCTGGACATGTTTTCAAAATTGCTTGATGGGCATGGATTTTCCTTCACCAATTATGCGGTTGTTGATAACGAGTTTCCCAGTTCTGTCGATGAAATGGATGGCTGGTTGATTACCGGATCGCGCCATGGCGCTTACGAAGATCTGGAATGGATACCAACGCTCGAAGATTTTATTCGTGAGGCTTATGAGGCGAATATCCCGACCATTGGCATTTGTTTTGGCCATCAAATTATGGCTCAGGCATTGGGTGGCAAGGTTGAGAAATATTCAGGCGGGTGGAGTGTTGGCCATACGGACTACGACCTTGAGGGAGAAGATGGCAAATCGCTGCTTGCCATGCATCAGGATCAAGTGACCGAGATTCCCGAAGAAGCGACAGTCATTGCCAGCAATAAATTTTGTGCCTATGCGGGGCTGGCTTATAAGAAAAATGCCTTGAGCTTTCAGCCTCATCCGGAATTCACACCGGAATTTACCGAAAGCCTGATCCGCGCCCGTGCTGGAACGATCGTGCCGCAGGAAATTGCTGATGAGGCCTTGGCGAAAATCAACAATCCAAATGATTCAAAGAAAATGGCCGATAAAATGGCTGGGTTTTTCAAGGAACGGCGGCAGAATAAATAATGGAAACCACCCGTTCTCTTATAGCCCAGGAAAAATCTGGCGCTATTTTACGCCTGTCGTTGAACAATCCCGATGGGGCTAATGCGCTATCGGAAGCGATGATTGATGAACTGCACGCGGCATTTGATAATGCCGAGAAAGACACGGATATACGGGTGGTCATTCTTAGTGCCAATGGTCGTATTTTTTGCCCAGGGCATGATCTCAAAGAGTTAGATGCTGCACGAAAAAACGATGATGGTGGTCGAGAAGATTTTGCCAGGATCATGGGAAAATGTTCAACCCTGATGCAAGGCATTATCGGCTTATCAAAGCCAGTCATTGCCGATGTGCGCGCCGTTGCCTCTGCTGCCGGGTGCCAGTTGGTTGCCAGTTGCGATCTGGCGCTTGCTACAATCGAAGCTAGGTTTTCAACGCCGGGTGTGAATATCGGACTATTTTGTTCGACGCCGATGGTCGCTATTTCGCGCAATGTTTCCAACAAACATGCTATGGAGATGCTATTAACAGGCGACTTTCTCAGCGCTGAACGGGCGGCTGAAATCGGCCTGATAAATCGGGCTATTCCTGCTGATGAGATTGATGAAGCGCTTGACGAACTTGCCAAGAAAATCGCCTCCAAATCAACGGTGACTGTGAGCATAGGAAAGCGCGCATTCTACCACCAAAAGGAATTGCCACTGAGCGAGGCTTATGAATATACTTCCTCGGTGATGGTTGAAAATATGATGAAACTGGATGCCAATGAGGGTATTCGTGCGTTCATCGAGAAGCGCGCGCCTGACTGGCGTGATGAGTAAGAGGTTAACTTGAATAGTCCCTACGATACCGACCTAGACCGTAATCCGGCCAATTACCAACCGCTGACGCCACTGACATTTCTGGAGCGTGCAGCAACGGTGTTTCCCGAAAAAATCGCGATTGTACATGGCAATTCTCGCACCAATTATCAGAGTTTTTATGATCGTTCACGTAGACTTGCCTCAGCGCTGACAAAGCAAGGCATTGAGCGCGGCGAGACCGTATCTGTGATGCTTGCCAACACGCCTGCCATGCTGGAAGCCCATTACGGAGTGCCAATGTCTGGCGCTGTATTGCATTCGATGAACACGCGGCTCGACGCTGCGATCATCGCATTTCAAATGGACCATGCAGAAACCAAACTCCTAATCATCGACCGCGAATTTGCACCGGTTATGAAAGAGGCGTTGGCACTCGCAAAGGTGAAACCATTCGTCATCGATTATGATGACCCGGAATTTTCTCAAACCGGCGAATTGCTCGGCTCGGTGGAATATGAAAATTTCATTTCTAAGGGCGATCCGGAATTTGACTGGCTGATGCCTGAAGATGAATGGGATGCGATCTCGCTGAACTATACATCCGGCACTACGGGCAACCCAAAGGGCGTGGTCTATCATCACCGCGGGGCCTATTTGCTGGCACAGGGAAATGCACTGACTGCTTCCATGCCGAAGCACTCGGTTTATCTTTGGACGCTACCGATGTTTCACTGCAATGGCTGGTGTTTTCCATGGACGCTTTCGGTTATTTCAGGCACTCATATTTGTTTACGCTGGGTTCGTCAGAAAGCCATTTGGGATGCGCTGGCCGATGAACGGGTTACCCATCTTTGCGGCGCGCCGATTGTCATGTCGACCATTCT
>JAESSK010000247.1 GCA_016764155.1 Rhizobiaceae bacterium | reverse complement strand
GTGAGATATCGAGGCTGATTTCCGGTTTTAGTTTATTCATTTTGCACCTATTTCGGCATAAGTCTGATCGAGAGATTTCCATGCTTTTTCGACCATTTCGTCGATTTCACTGTCCGAGATTATAAGGGGCGGAGAGACGATCATGGTGTCGCGCACGGCGCGCATGACGAGGCCATTGTTGAAACTGTGATCGCGGCAGATGGCACCGGTTTCGCCTTCTTCTTTGAACTTTGTGCGGGCCGGTTTATGGGGCACCATTTCCAACGCGCCCATGAGACCGATTGATCTTGCTTCGCCAACCAGTGGATGTTCGCCGAGGGTTGCCCATTTTTCAGCGAAGTAACCGGCGGTGTGATTTTTCACCCGTTCGATCAGTTTTTCGTCTTCCATGATTTTCAAATTGGCGAGCGCTGCAGCACAACAAGCCGGGTGGCCGGAATAGGTGTAACCATGGGTGAATTCGCCAGCGTTTTCTCGTAGGACGTTGGCGATTTCTTCGGAGAAGGCCACCGCCCCGATCGGCAGATATCCCGAAGA
This sequence comes from Rhizobiaceae bacterium, assembly GCA_016764155.1. GTDB lineage: Bacteria > Pseudomonadota > Alphaproteobacteria > Rhizobiales > Rhizobiaceae. The sequence goes on along the minus strand of JAESSK010000247.1, from coordinate 7,348 downwards.
CAGGCCTTTTGCCATGGCGATGACATCGGGCTCCAAATTATAGTGTTGCGAACCGAACCATTCGCCAAGACGGCCAAACCCGGTGATTACCTCATCGGCCACAAACAGGATATCGCGCTCTTTGCAGATGCGCATGACTTCCGGCCAATAGCTATCGGGCGGGATGATGACGCCGCCTGCNCCCTGAACNGGTTCTGCGATGAANGCGGCGATACGGTCTTCGCCCAGTTCGTCGATTTTCTTTTCCAGATCGCGGGCGCATTCAATTCCGAATTCTTGTGCGTCCATCTCACCGCCCTCATGGAACCAATAGGGCTGTTTGATATGAGCGATATCTGGAATGAGCGGTGCGCCCTGATCGTGCATACCGGACATGCCACCAAGGGAAACACCGGCCATGGTGGAGCCGTGATAGGCGTTTTTGCGGGCGATAATGATGGTCTTTTTAGGTTTGTCCTTGCAGGCCCAATAGGTGCGCACAAGACGCAGAACCGTATCATTGGCNTCNGAACCCGAGCCTGTGAAAAATATGTGGTTGAGATCGCCGGGNGTGAGGGAGGCGATTTTTTCAGCCAGCTCTACCGCCGGGCGATGGGTGGATTTGAAAAAGGTGTTGTAATAGGGCAATTCTGCCATTTGGCTTGAAACCGCATCGATGATTTCGCGCCGGCCATAGCCCACATTCATGCACCAAAGGCCCGCCATCCCATCAAGGATTTTGTTGCCATTACCGTCCCATATATAGCANCCATCGGCGTGGGTAATCACCCGAAGGCTTGCGTCATCAAGGCTCGCGTGGTCGGTGAAGGGGTGCCAGTGGTGGGCGAGGTCGGATTGTTTAAGGTCTGATGTCGAAGGGGAATTTGGCTTGGCAGGCATGGGGCTCACTTGATTGAAAAAACTCTATCCCAAATGAATAGTGGAACTTGACTGATTTAACAAATAAGCTGGCTAGATAAATCGGACTGGGCGAACTGGAATAACTTTCATGCGAAATGCTGCACTACCTGATGGACGCTATCCAGCGTTCAGTGANCTGCGAANACTTGCCAAAAAGCGGACNCCGCATTTTGCTTTTGAATATTTGGATAGCGGCACCGGGCATGAATGGTCGAAGGAACGCAATGAGAGTGATTTTGATAAAGTTATNCTGACACCTCAATTTATGAAGGGGTCGTTTGAACCNGATACGAGCGTTGAATTATTCGGACGCANATATAANTCNCCGTTTGGTGTGTCACCTGTTGGAATGTCGAGCATGATGTGGCCAGGGGCCGAGCAGATGCTGGCGAAAATGGCTGGCGACAATGGTATTCCCTATTGCCTGAGTACGGTTGCAGGTGATTGTCCNGAGGATGTTGGTCCGCTGGCCAAAGGCAATGGTTGGTTTCAGCTATATGCAGTGCGCGATAAAAAAATGCGCGATGATATTCTCAAGCGGGCAAAGGATTCGGGGTTTTCCGCATTGGTGGTAACGGTTGATGTTCCGGTGCCCAGTATGCGGGAACGGCAAAGACGGGCAGGGCTGGATATGCCTCCTGTCATGAATGCTAAAACCATCTACCGGGTAATGATGCGCCCTAAATGGGCGCTGCATACGCTGATGCGCGGAGGGCCGAGATTTCTCACGCTGGAAAAATATGCAAAATCCAGCAAATTCGGGGATATGGCTGAATTTGTCGGAGGACAATTGGGGGACATGCTTGATTGGGAGTATCTCAAAGAAATTCGGGCCCAGTGGGACGGACCGATTATTCTCAAGGGAATATTATCAGTTGAAGATGCCAAGCTGGCCGTTGCCAATGGCATGGATGGCGTTTGGGTTTCAAACCATGGTGGCCGTCAATTGGACGGGGCACCTTCTTCGATCGAAGCTTTGCCAAAAATTGTCGATGCGATGAACGGTAAGACGAAAATCTTATTCGATAGCGGTGTTCGCGGCGGGCTGGATATCGTGCGGGCTCTGCGCCTTGGTGCGGATTTTGTGTTTGCCGGTCGACCGTTTATTTATGCGGTTTGTGCCATGGGNAATAAGGGNGCTGAACANGCCCATACGATTTTTTCAGCGGATTTGAAAAANAACATGCACCAGCTNGGATGCCGCTCGCTTAGCGACATCCAGAATGTGGAAGTTAATATTAGAAGCTAGGCTTCNGATTTAGAATCAGATTCTGACACAGTTTCAGTTTCTGATTCTGCGTTTTGTGCAGTNAAAACTACGCTTTCGCCTTCAAGCACGACGCGTACTTCCATGTTTGCAGCTTCTGCCAATTTCAGAGTGTAGATTGGCTGAATGGCATGGGCATCAATATGGTCTTCAAACGTGCCGCTGAGCAGATCAAGAAATGCCGGCGGGACGCGGGCTNTGGGNCCGGTTGCGGTGATAATAAATTTTGGTGTGCCATTTGGATCGATGATTTCGGCCTTCACCAAGCCACCGCGCGGGATCGCGCCAAGTGAAATCAGCAGCAGGTTGAGCAGAAGNTTCACCTTGTCTTTTTGCATATAAGNGCGTTCGCCGATCCATTCGAGATTGGTTTTTTTCTCATTGTCGAAATAGCCATGGGCAACTTTTTCGGCGTCCCCCGTGTCGACATCAGCGGTTGCGGAACCGGCGGCGCCAAATGCGATACGCGTGAACTGCAATCTTGCAGAGGCGTTTTTTGCCGAAGCGCGGATCAGCTCCATGGCAATTTCGCTGGTTTCAGGATCGTTATCTTCGTCTAAAAGCTCCAGACCGTTAGCGATGGCGCCAACTGGAGAAATGATGTCGTGACAAATGCGGCTGCTCAATAAAGCGGCCAGTTCCATTGTGCTCAGTTCCGGGAGTTTCGGCATCATTGTGGCGGTCCTTAATTTTAAGAATTTGAATGGTTGTTTGAAGGGCAATCTATCCGATTTATTGTTAACAATGATTGAAGGAAANCNTCAGCTTTGAGCCATACGCNCATTTGATGGGGNNATTATGTTCAAATTGCCCGAATTTCATCATAATTTGTTCACTATTCGGAAAAGATTTGCGGCCATAATCAGGCTGACAATATTTTTGTTTGTAATATGATGAGGTTTTCNATGGTTTCCAATACCAAGACTTTCGCACCGNGCANTGCATTNATTGGGCTTGTCTCNGGATTTATCCTGTTTATTGGCCTGTTTTTGACATTGCTGGTTTCCAGCCAGCAAGCACAGGCGCAAAGCAGCCAGCATTATACTTCACGCGAAGTGCTTGATGCCGGGCACCGCTTTTTNGGCTCTACTTCCGGAGCACTTGCATCAGCGGTTGAGAGAACATTTTCCAAATACGGTCTGCCNAATGGCTATATTCTGGGCGAAGAGGCCAGCGGTGCATTCATTGGTGGCCTGCGCTACGGCGAAGGCCTGATCTACACCAAAAATGCNGGTGATCATCCGGTNTATTGGCAGGGGCCATCGGTTGGNTGGGANTATGGGATTGATGGTGACCGTACCATGATGCTGGTTTATAATTTGCCTTCGATTGATGATCTTTATCGCCGCTATTTTGGCGTGTCTGGTTCAGCNTTCTTAATAGGNGGNGTCGGGGTTACGGTATTGAAGCGCGGGGGTGTGCTTNTGGTGCCGATCAAAACCGGCGTTGGNGCTCGNTTGGGNGTGAATATCGGCTATTTGAAACTTCGCCGTCGTCCAACNCTTAATCCATTTTAAGGCTCACGGGCGTATCCAAGCTTTNGCTTGGGCCCTCCGNNTGGGCGGCGCATTAGCGCCGGGNGGCTTCTTNGCCNCCTTGANNGCTNAGNTCNGTNGGNNGCTNNCTNNNAGTCNTATTNNAAAATACNNTCTACTAGATTAGAAAATACTTTCTACTAGATAGAAATAGGCCACNATTTGTGCGATGGTGGCCTTTCTATTGCTCTGTTTAAATTCTGGAGCAGTATTTCTATTTGAATTGGTAACCAGTTGGAGTATCCAGTGCTTGAAGGTATTTTGTATTTTGTGTTGGGCTTTTTGAGTGCCGGGTTAATAGCCTTGATGGTTTCTCCGGCGATCTGGAACCGGGCGGTTGTTCTTACTAAAAAACGTATTGAAGCCTCTGTCCCGCTGACATTGAATGAGATTCAGGCGGATAAAGATCAGTTGCGCGCCGAGTTTGCCATGAGNACCAGACGCCTGGAAATGAGCGTTGAGGAATTGCGCGAAAAGGCTGCGGTTCAAATTATCGAAATCAATCGNAAGCGCGATGAACTGGCGCAGCTTGCGGAAGAAAGCGGACAGCGTGTTCGTTCTGTNGGTGAANTGGAAACCCAGGGCAGCGAACTTCGNTCCTTGTTGCGGCAAAAAGAAGAAGCGCTGACNCGGGCAAATTACCAGCACGNAGAAATGCAGCAAAAACTTGAAACGCGTGCACTCGAACTTGAACAAACCAGAACCAGACTGGGCACCGCGCAAAATGAAGCGGAAAGCAGTCGCTTTGAACTTCTTGCCAGAGACAATGCAATGGAACAGCTCACCGATAAACTGACGGCAGTGGGTGATGGNAAAAGTGATGTNGGCGGCGAATTGCAACAGGCAATCAAAGATGTGTCAAAAGCCAATTCCGAGGTTGCNGTGAGCAAGNGGAAATATAAAGATTTACAGGAGCGTTANGGGCGTATGCAAAAACAGCTTTCACAAAGTGAACAGTCGCTTGAAAGCCGGGAGCGAGTTGTATCAGACCTGCGTTCGACCAATGGCGCGGATGAGATGAATAATACTGAACTGACAAGAGAATTGATTGACGAAAAAGCCAACAGCGTAGACCTCGCGGCACGNCTTGCTCTGTCAAATATTCAAATGGAAGCGTTGTTAAACGATGCTTCAAACGAGAATGTCAAAGCTGCGATGGGGACGATCAAGTCAGACAAATTGCGNCTTGAAGATCAAATTGAGGAGTTGGACCGGGACAACGCCAAATTGCAGGATGCGCTTAAAGCCTATCAACGCGATAAAGCGGATAACTGGGATACCGAGCGGCGCGAGAATTCCATTTTGCGTGAGCGCATCAATGATTTGGCGGCGCAAGTGACTTCAATGACTGCGTCAATTGAGGGAGAGAATTCTCCGATCAACGAAATTCTCGCAAAAGCAAAACCGGCCAAAAAGGGTCGAGGTGCGAAATCCAACGCTTCATCTACGGAAGTGCCGCATACTTTGGCTGACCGTATCCGNGCCCTGCAAGAGACTGCACGGGCGGTGAACAAATAGTTTGAAATGTGCCCGACATATATTTCGGCTGATATTTGCCGGGATAATTGTTGGGGTGTTTGCGGATTTTTCGATGGCGCAGGATGCGTCCGTACGATTGGAAGCTGTGCCGCTTCTGCCTGACCCTCCGTTTCAATATCAAAAACCTTTGCCCACATATCTGTCGACCCTTTCTCCAAAGGGACAGTCCCTCATCACCGATGAAGGNGCGGCGCTTGGGCGGGTTTTNTTTTATGATTTNAAACTTTCAAAAAANNGATTGGTGAGTTGNGCGTCGTGTCATTCGCANGCGNTGGGCTTTGATGATCCGACNAANTTCTCCATCGGGTTTGAAGGNAAAATNACCCGGCGTCATGCCATGGGTCTGGCCAATGGGCGCTTNAANAANAGCGGNCGTTTTTTNTGGGATGAGCGNGCNGCAACCCTCGAAGAACAGGTGTTGCAACCTTTTTTTGATCCGATCGAGATGGGNTTGAAAGNAGGNGAACTGACCGCGAAAATCCGCGNGATTGATTATTATGCCCCTTTGTTTGAAACCGNNTTNGGCAAGAGTGANATTACGAAAGAACGGGTGGCGCAGGCGCTTTCGCAATTTGTGCGNTCGATGGTCAGCGATCAATCCCCTTATGATATTGAGCGGCGAAAGCATGCNGNTGCCGAACAACCATTCTCCGGTTTCACGGAATTGGAAAACCGGGGCAAGTTTCTCTTTCTTAATCCGGTTTCTGCAGGGGGGGCAGCGTGCGGTGGTTGCCATGAAAGCGATGCTTTTATTATGCATGGCCCTCGCAATAATGGCCTTGATGCTGTTTCGACCGAGGATAAGGGCTGGGGTGAAGTTTCCGGCAAAGGAGAGGATTACGGCAAATTTCGTGCTGCATCGCTCAAAAATATAGCGCTCAGAGCGCCTTATATGCACGACGGGCGCTTTACGACCTTGGCTGGCGTGGTTGATCATTATACGTCTGGGGTCCAGCCTCACGCCAATCTAGACCCTTTGTTGCGAAATTCAGATGGTGCGCCCAGAAGGCTGAAACTCTCGCGCAAAGATAAATTAGCGTTGCTGGCTTTTTTGGGGACGTTGAGTGACCCAAAATTTATCAGCGATCCGCGTTTTTCAAACCCGTTTCGATATTGATGCGGACAAAATTACGCAGGTAGGGGCCTGATAAATCACGCTATGATTTGAAGGATTGAAAAGGATTGTGGAACCATCTTGAAATTGAACAAATTTATTTTTACCGCATTCGCGGCCGGATTTATTGCCATTGGTCTAACCGGGAACGGTATAGCGGAAACTAAGGGTCACACTCATAACCATTCGACGGGCGCTAAAATGGTGCATGATCATTCCAAACTGCTTTCGCTTGAGGCAGGAGAGAATGCGCCAACCATTGCTATCGATCTTGCAAAAGATGCGGTGGGTGGCTGGAACCTTCACATCACCACGACGCATTTTCGTTTTACGCCTGAAGCCGTGAATAAAGCGCATCATGCCGGTGAAGGGCATGCGCATATTTATGTGAATGGCAAAAAGCTGGCACGTATTTACGGGCCTTGGTTTCACATTGGTGCCCTACCAAAGGGCAATGTGGCGGTTAGCGTTACGCTGAACGCCAATAATCATCAGGCCTTGGCTGTTGGTGATAAGGCGCTGGTGGCTGTCAAAAATATTGTAGTCGAATAGACGCTATTTGATATCGATGATGCCGAACCGGCGCTGGCTGGCGATATCATAGAGCCACAATTGCTGCTTGCCGTCTGCTAATTGGAGGGTGAGCAGGATTTGCTGACCGTCCTTGGTAGCGGAGAGAATTTTTGCTCCGTCCGGAATATCGATCTGGCCGGTAATATCCGCCATATTAGGTATTTGCAGCGATGCGGAGCTGGCTGTGACCGATTCAGTTTTTTCACCATATTTGCCGAGTTTGTAGACAATTGCGCCTAACACGGCCATAAGGCCAATCAACATAACACCAACAGAGACAATCATCATGCGGAGCATTTTTTTGCGCACGCGCTCAACCTCTGGGGCTAGAGGTTTTTCTTCATCTGGAAGGGTGGAAGAATTATTAGATGCACTCATGATGTCTGCTCGATCGAGAAATGAAATATGAGCCAGACTGTT
>JAESSK010000246.1 GCA_016764155.1 Rhizobiaceae bacterium | reverse complement strand
CATTGATATCATTTTCGTCCATCACTTTTAGTGCTTCGGCGGCCAAAATCCCTTCAGAGATGGTAATGCAGCCTTTACGCTCTATATTCTTTGGGAGAGCGATTGGGTCTTGATGAAGTGCAAGGTTTTGCGACCATGATCCAGCAATCCAAGGAATTAGGCACCAGTGTATCAGATGCATTGCGGGTATATTCCGACGAAATGCGCCACAAACGCATGATGAAAGCCGAAGAAAAAGCCTATGCCCTCCCCGCTAAAATGTCGGTGCCCGTTACGCTGTTCATTCTGCCAATTGTCGTTGGTGTGGCCGTTGTTCCAACCGTCATACGCATGATGGCAATGGATATGTAATGGTTAACAAATCCTTCCTGGATCATGAAACTTCAACCGGCTTCAACAGTCTGTAATTAAGAATTTCAAGTTACACTCGCCCTAACAAAATAACCCGATTGGGGCGAAAAATGAGAACAATTCTAAAATCCATATCCATATCACTTGTGGTGCTTTTGACCTTGAGCGGCTGTAGCACAAGCGGCACATCCACCCATGGAGGGTATTCAAATACCAACTCTTTGGATGATAGATATACCGGCAGAGCAAACAATNTCAGCCTTAAGGGCGACAAATCAAANCGCCTGCTCATAAAGGGNCAGCAATTCTTTTCAGNNCAAAATTATGGACTGGCAGAAAANCANTTTCGCCAAGCCGTNGAAANGCGTTCAGACAATGCCACCGCCTGGNTGGGCCTGGCCGCATCACTTGACCAACTTGGACGTTTTGATACAGCCGACCGTGCTTATGCCCAACTCAACGACCTCAAGGGCAACCACCCCCGCGTATTAAACAATATGGGTTATTCCTATCTGTTACGGGGCGATTATCAAAAAGCCCGCAGATATTTAGATAAAGCCCAAAACCTTGATCCATCTCTGGAACAGGCACAGGGAAATCTGCATTTGCTGGAAAAAATTATCAGCTAGCAATCAGGCTGGATATATAAAATCAAAACCGGGTTATCACCAGATACCCGGTTTTTTTATTGCCACCTCAAATAGATTTCAACCAACGCCAGATGCCTAACAAATCCTAAATAGTTAGTGAACAAATCTAACGACCAGATTTCCGTTATGTTTATGAATTTGCAGTATTTTTACATCTTGAATTCAAAAAACTTAGCCGTGTGTTGGGAGAAACTCATGCGTAAAATCACAGATTTCTTTGCAGATAAACGTGGTAACATTGCTATAACGGCAGTCATCGCAATGTTACCGATTATGGCTTCAGTGGCAGCTGCTGTGGACTGGACAGCATTTTCCCGTGATAAGGGGTTCGTCCAACAAAGTCTGGATGCCGCAGCCCTTGCTACAGCCAAAGAACTCTACTCAATTGGCGAAAACAATGATGATGCATTGGAAGTCTACGCAAAGAGGTTTTTTGAAGCAAATATAGAAACAAGAGTTGACCTGAGTACTCTTGATTTCAGTTTCGTTATCAATCACGGCGACACCAGTGTTCAACCTCCAATTCCTACCACCATCCAACTTTCAGCCATCCTCGATTTCCAAACCTCATTTGCACCGATAATGGGTATTGACGAGATTAAGGCTGATATTTCCTCACAAATTTCAGTTGGCAACAGAAGCGTCGAAATTGCGCTGGTGATGGACAATTCCGGTTCCATGGGAAGCAACAGCCGCCTCAGTATCATGAAAAGCACGACCAAAGGCTTGGTTGAAGCTATTTTTAAAGCTGGCAGTTTCAGTGAGATTGCCGATCCTGTTAGGTTTTCAGTGGTTCCATTTGCCGGCATGGTCAATGTTGGCTCAAACAATAAAGCTGCAAGCTGGATGGATAAAAATGGCTGGTCTTCGACCCACCATGAAAACTTCAACTGGAACACCTACCAGACAAATAACACCACCCAGTTTCAATACCAGGACGGCTCCCCCACTTCTCCGGTTACCGGTTTCAAAGAATTGGTGAACGGCGCATGGAAATGGCGAACAAGGCTCGATGTTTACGACCAACTCAATCATAGTTGGAGTGGTTGCGTGGAAATGCGCCCTTGGCCTTATAACACCACTGATGATTATGCCTCAGCGAGCCTAAGTTACGGCGACCTACAATCAGCCTTCAATGCAGGNGGTGATCCTGCTTCCGTTGGCAATGGTGCCGATGCGTTATTTGTACCGACCTTTGCACCAGATACACCCGATAGAAAATACACCTATAAGGACGGCCAGTATTTTGACACCAACGGAGATAACGACAATTATTCGAACAGCTATATCAACGATTTTTATGTCAAAAATGGCATAAGATTCGGCACAAACAGCCCTCCGGTCACCACTGATTTTGTGAATTCTTCCTTTGATCCGAATCAAAAAGGCTGGATCAATCAGATCAATCGTCAAAGCTGGATGTTTAAATATCAAAGCGGCAAAGCCTCTGGCAATCTTGGNAGTAGCAAGGGCCCCAACAAATATTGCACCATCCCTGCAATCACTGAGTTGACGGATATTGAATCGACCGTTGAAACAGCCATCGACGCAATGCAAGCCAATGGCATCACCAATATTCAACAGGGTNTGACCTGGGGTTGGAGAACGCTTTCAGATAATGAGCCGTTCACCGGTGGCCGTGAAAANGGCAATGGGCGGAATATGAAATACATCATTCTGCTCACCGATGGTAACAACTACTATCCAACCGACGGTTCTTCAGACACCCCGAACCTCACCGGTTACGGTGCATGGGCCTACGCTCGTGCCGACCAAAACCGCTGGATTGAAGGTCTTTCATCAAGCGATCTTACGGGAACCATTTATGAAAATACGTTCTTTGATACAACACCCGAAACCAAGAGTGCCACCGAAACGATCATGAACGCCCATACTTTGCAGTCTTGCAACAACGCCAAAGCTGACGGCATTTCGGTCTTCACGATTGCCTTTGATGTGGCTGACGGTTCATCGGTTAAAGAGCTGCTCAATGCTTGCGCGGGTTCTGGTACTGAAGAAGGAATTAAAATCGTGAAAAACGGTGAATTCTATTATGATGTAGATGGCAACAATCTGGACGATGCCATGAGTGCCATCGCTGCCCAGATTGGTGATTTGCGTATCATCCAATAATAAAACAAGGAGATTGGCCTTTGCTTAAAGGTCAATCTCCAATTCACCGCCAGCCTTTGCTGCGCGGGACTGACAAAGAATGATACCGGTTTTTTGCTGTGCCTTTGAAAGCACAAAATCGCGATGTTCCACATCCCCGGAAATCAGACCCACTTTGCAAACTCCGCATAGACCATCTGAACATTTCACATCCACATGAACACCCGCATCAGCCAGCGCATCCGTTGCCAGTTGATCAGCACGCACGGAAATAGTCTTGCCGGATTTTGCCAATCGCATTGAAAAATCATAGTTTTCATATTCTGGAAGTTCCGGCACCGAGAAATACTCTAAATGAACGTTTTCTTCGTTCCAGCTTGATGCCTCACTCGCCTCAAGAACAGCTTTCATATAACGGTCCGAGCCGCAGATATATAAATGCTTATCGTCTTCAGGCTTGTTCAGCAGGCTTGGCAAATCAACACGTGAACCATCCGTGCTGACATGTAAAAACACCCGGTCGCTCCAATCAAACGATATCAAATCATCGAGGTATCCAGCCTCCTCCCGATTACTGACGGAGTAATGCAGTTCAAAATACGCGCCCGCTTTGTGTAACGTATGAGCCATGGCAATGAGCGGTGTGACACCAATTCCGCCGCCCATCAAAATGCTGCGCTCAACACCTTCCACCAGTGGAAAATGATTGATTGGCCGGGAGATGAATATCTTGCGGCCCTTCTCGAATATCCGGTGCAATAGGAGCGAACCGCCTTTGCCTCCATCCTCGCGCAAAACACCAATTTGATATTTGCTGCGGTCAGATGGATCGCCCGACAGCGAGAATTGACGCAAGAATTCCGGCGCAACCACAATATCGATATGCGCGCCAGCGGTGACTTCCGGCAAAGGCGAACCGTCGATAGAACAGAGTTCGTATTTGCTGATCTTGTCGCTCATCTTCTCGGCCAGCGAAATTTCCACCCGGATNACCGGCGCGTCACCCTCGGGCACCTTATAAACATGCTNTGGNATTCCATCNCCACCGGCTTCCAGTTTCTCTTTATANACCTCAGCNGTGATCATCTCTTGGTAAGCTTCAATGCCTTTTTCCCGGTCCATNGGATCAGGGAAAGGATANGGATGNGGNGCNAANGGTGCAGGATAAACNGCCAGCGTCTGGTCTTCATATTTCAAATCCAGCTCCGGCTGCAATCCACGCGCATTGACTTCATGCTGGGTCGGCGAATAGCCACCATCTTCTTGTTGTTCAAGATCCCACCACCACTTCTTGGTCCAGTTGAGATCACCATTNCCCACCATATCATCAAGCTTTGCCAGCGGCCTTGCCATNTGCGGCACATGCATCGCAGCCCAGCGGAANGGNGCTTCGGCAAANANTCCTTCNAGGTTCCACGGACAGGTTTTCATACANCGCCCACACATGGCACCGCCTGGCGTGGTAATGCGATAAGTGGCACATTTTTGGCTATCCGATTTCCAGATTTCATAGCCGTTAAACATCAGTTTAGGTCCGGCAGTGATCGCGCCGGAGGGACATTCACGGGCGCATTTATTGCAGTTNTCGCAAAAATTCTGCAGCCCGAAATCAATCGGCTTATCGTGAGAAAACGGCATATCCGTCGTCACAGCACCCGATTTCAAACGCGGTCCTAGATATGGATTGAGAATAACTTCACCGATACGGCTGACTTCCCCAAGCCCTGAAAGCAGNAGCAGTGGCGGCTGCAATACTTCACCGTCCATCACCGAATGCACCCGTGCCGAATAACCCAACGCCCTGATTTGATTAGCAATCACGCCACCAAGCAAGGAAAACCGCAAATAGGCCCGCATCGATTGCGAAACCGATATCCAGTCATCGCCGGAAGCCCCTTCCATGGTCTCGTGCCCCTGATCAAAAATCATCGAGATTGCATTTTTATGATAGGGAATAATCTCTTCGCCCAGCGCATTATGCGAATAATAGGCCCAGTCAGGACAGCGCGACAGACCTACCGCATCAATACCGAGGAAATAACAAGTCGCCTTGATATTATCCGCATTGCGCTGAAGATCGTCGAGACCATCCGCAATTTCCGGCGCTTCTGGCGCATCCTGCAACAGGACAAACGCACCCAAGGGACGCCTTTGGGCCATGCTGGGCGCAGCCTTAGAGGCATATTTTCCCTTGATGGTTCCTGCCTGTATCGTCGGCCCCATATCGCCAAATTGTGCGCGTGCAAACAAATCCGTGCGCTTTGGAACCCGTGCCACCCGTTCTTCATCGATAAAAGTGGTCGGTTTCTCGACCCGCTTCAATCGCTCAAATGGCTGTTCCCCATCAACAAAACGACGTTTTGCATAGGGTTCCCGGTTAAAGGCATTTTTGGCAAAGCCCTTGCCTACCATCCATGCAGGTCCGTGAGTTTTAAATCTCGGCTGTTCATCCAAAGGCACCAAAGGCAGGTCAGCCGTAAATTCAAAATTGGTCGTAACCGCAGCAAGCCCAAATCGNGATCCCACATAGGGGTTGGTAATTTCACCATTTTCAACANTGGCAAGACCNGNAGCAACAGCCATCTTGTTCAAATCCACATCACTGGTCGCCCCTGTATGCGCTCGCGCATCATAGCCAAGCAGACGGATATAATTGGCAATAACCACCGCAGTCTCGGCCCCGCGCAATCCCGCACGTTGAGCTTGTGCATCCATGATCCACTCTGTTCCCGGCTCGTCTTCTTTCGGATCNCGCGGGTATTCATAGAGAAAGATTATCGCGTGGCTGTGATGTTCNATGGTCGTTGGCGGCGCACGCATGGACTCTTTTAATTCAGCCATTATCACATCAATGCCAGATGCCAGTGTATTGGTCTGGCGGGTTTGCAACGCCTTTGCCAAGGCATCAATTCCCGGATTTTTATAGGGCACTTCCAGCATAATATCTTGCGCAAGTTCGCAACAACCAACCATCGTCGCATCGGAAAAATAGCCGAAACTCTTGAGATGATTTGCCCGCTCGGTCAGATCCTCAGGACAGCCTGCCTTGACCTTATTGACCANGCCTTCACGAATGGCGTCCAGCATTGCCTGATATTCAGCGATTGCATTGACGATGCTTCTGGGCGCATCGGGCCGATCAAACGAGATTTGACGGTGCACCGGAACATTTTTCAGGCTCGGCATGATATCCGTACGTTTCAATCGCTCAAGTGGATATGGTCCCAGATGAACTGGCCTGTCTTTATATGAAAAAAATCGCAAATTTTGCCCCTAACGCTTTCTTTTTAAAAGGATATGTTGAGAATTTGCTTCCCACAAGCTTTTTCAGAATAAATTTTCCGCGATTAAGTATGTCTTTGGCGCGAACAGGCTGTCGCAAACCACCGCAATATCGTATTCAAAGGCAGCCTTCCCGCAGGAGAATTTCATGTTAGATAATTATCAGATTTCACCCGTCGCTCAAACTATGCTCGATGATGCCCAAGCTCAAATTGACATCAAGACAAAACCACCCGGTTCTCTTGGACGTATTGAGCGATTGGCCCAACAAATGGCAGGAGCACAGGGGACATTATCGCCTGCTGCCGACCCGGCAAAACTGATGCTTTTTGCAGCAGATCACGGCATGGTTGCCGAAGGTGTTTCTGCATGGCCAAGCGAAGTCACCACCCAAATGGTGGCCAATTTTCTAGCTGGCGGCGCGGCATCAAACGTCTTCGCCAAAACCAACGGTCTCGATATGGTAATTGTTGACGCTGGCATTATCGGTGATTTGCCGGATCACGAAAACCTCATTCGTGCCAACATCGCCAAGGGCACCAGCAATGCCATGCATGAAGATGCCATGACGGC
>JAESSK010000245.1 GCA_016764155.1 Rhizobiaceae bacterium | reverse complement strand
TTAACCGGGCGGATCGTAATAGCAATGATGGAAAAGCAATAATGGCAAATGGTAATGAGAGCGCAGCTGGTAACCTTGGGACCAGCGAGGCAGAAAAAGAAAAAAAACGGCGTTCTCTCAAGCCGCTTGCCCGTCTCNTTCCCTATCTAAAGCGTTATAAAGGGCATGTTGCGGCGGCATTGTTCTTTTTGCTTTTGGCAGCAGCGACCACGCTGACCTTGCCGCTGGCTGTGCGCAGGGTGGTGGATCACGGGTTTTCTGCCGGTGATACGATGTTTATTGATACTTATTTTTCCATGCTGGTGGTGATTGCAGCTGTTTTGGCTCTTGCCAGTTCGTGCCGGTATTATTTNGTGATCTGGCTTGGGGAGCGGGTNGTTTCCGATATCAGAAGCGATGTTTTTTCCCATGTGACCAAATTGAGCGCCAATTTCTTTGATACGGCGCAAACTGGTGAGATTATTTCTCGCCTCACCGCTGATACGACACAGATCAAATCTGCGGTTGGTGCTACCGCTTCTATGGCGCTGCGCAATACGCTGCTTGGCATTGGTGCGCTGATTATGATGGTTTATTCGTCTCCGGGCCTGTCCCTGATTGTGATCGGGGCAATTCCGGTGATTGTGTTGCCAATGATCGCTTTTGGCCGTGCGGTGCGCAGGCGTTCACGCGAGGCGCAGGATACGCTGGCAGATGCAACGGCTTATGCTTCTGAATCGATTTCTGCTGTGCGTACCATGCAGGCGTTTTCCAACGAGAAGATGGTGCAGAACCATTTTTCAGCAGCGGTGGAAGAGGCGTTTGAGGCAGCGCGGCTGACCATTCGTACCCGTGCTTTGCTTACAGCAATGGCGATTTTTCTGATTTCCAGCAGTGTGGTTGCTGTTTTGTGGTTTGGTGCGCAAGACGTGCTGGCCGGTAAAATGACCGCCGGTGCGCTGGGGCAGTTTTTGATTTATGCGATGATTGCGGCAGGTGCCCTTGGCGCATTGTCTGAGGTTTGGGGTGAATTGTCGCTGGCAGCCGGTGCTGCAGAGCGCATTGCNGAATTANTGCTGGAAGAACCCAGTATTCGCGCACCTGCAAATCCGGTNGCATTGGCAAGCCCTTTGCGCGGTGAAATTTNTTTTGAAAAGGTTGANTTTTCCTATCCGACCCGACCCGATATGTCGGTGTTGAACGGGTTGAGCCAAGCTATNAAACCGGGGGAAACGGTGGCTATTGTCGGTTCTTCGGGTGCCGGGAAAAGTACGATATTCTCACTGNTATTGCGGTTTTATGATCCTGATTCCGGGAAAATTACTTTGGATGGTGGCGATATTCGTGATCTTGATCCCTCTGAACTGCGNGACGCAATCGCGTTTGTACCTCAGGAAACGATTATTTTTGCGGCAAGTGCCTTTGAAAACATTGCTTATGGCAACCCNAAAGCAAGCCGTGATGCGGTGATTGAGGCGGCGAAAGCTGCCAATGCCCATGAGTTCATTGAAAGGCTCTCCAATGGCTATGAGACCGAGCTTGGTGAGCGCGGTGTGATGCTATCGGGTGGTCAGCGCCAGAGATTGGCAATTGCGCGNGCGATTNTGAAAGANGCGCCGNTTNTGCTNCTCGATGAAGCCACCAGCGCGCTGGATGCAGAGAGCGAAAANNTGGTTCAGGATGCGCTGGATNGANTGATGGCCAANCGNACCACGCTGATCATCGCGCACAGGCTGGCAACNATTTTGAAAGCCGANCGAATATTGGTGATGGATANGGGCAANGTGGNGGAAGAGGGAAACCACAANGCNCTGGTGAAGAAAAAAGGCATCTATGCAAGGCTTGCGAAANTGCAGTTTGAAGTGGGTGCCGAGGCGNTGCTGGAGGCTGATTAGCCTTTAGCNCANGCCCGTCCNGCTGCGCGACCTGAGAANATNCAACCGCCAAGGAAGGTTCCTTCCAGCGCGTTATAGCCGTGATATCCGCCGCCGCCNAAGCCNGCNACTTCGCCNGCTGCGTATAGGCCTTTGATGGGTTCGCCGTCCTTATCNANNACNNGNGCNTCNAGATTTGTGTGCAGGCCACCGAGGGATTTTCTGGTCAAAATNTTGAGGCGAACCGCAATTAACGGGCCAGCTTTAGGNTCGAGAATCCTGTGAGGTTTNGCGGTGCGGATGAGTTTGTCGCCGCGATAATGTCNNGCNCNNTGNATNGCTGTTACCTGNACATCTTTCGAGAACGGNTTTTCGATTTGNAAGTCGCGCGCGGTGATTTGGGCGTGGAGTTTGTCGTGGTNGATCAGGTTCTTTTTGGTNAGCTTNTTCATGCCNGTGACCAATTCTTCAAGNNTNTTGGCGACNACGAAATCCTCACCTTTTTCCTTGAANGCTTCCACCTCCTTGGTTGCCCTTTTNCCNAANCGGGCCTTTAGAACTTCGCTCCATTTCTTCGAAGTGAAATCCGGGTTTTGNTCTGAACCAGAGAGCGCGAATTCTTTCTTGATGATTTTTTGGGTCAGCACGAACCATGAATANTCATAGCCGGTGGAGAGGATATGTTTGAGCGTNGAGAGCGTATCAAACCCCGGTAGACAGGGGGCTAGCATGCGGTTTCCCTCAGCATCGAACCACATGGAAGAGGGGCCAGGCAGGATACGGATGGCGTGGTTTGGCCAGATCGGATCGAAGTTTTTCACCCCTTCGGTGTAGTGCCACATGCGGTCTTCATTGATCGTTGCCGCGCCTGCTTTCTTGGTAATTGCGATCATTTTTCCATCCACATGATGGGGCACACCGCTGAGCATTTTTTTCGGGGGTTTGCCCTACCGTTCTGTCGGCCAGACATTGCGCACCAGCTCTGCATTACCGCCAATGCCGCCTGAGGTGACGATAACGTTGTCGGCGTTGAAGTCGAAATCACCGATGGTTTTTTGAGAGCTTTTTTGACCTCGTTCGACAGTGTCTACTTCAAGCAATTTTCCCTCAACTCCGGAGATTGTTTTGTTGGTAGTTTTGATACTGGTGACGCGGTGGCGGAAATTGATGTCGACGAAGCCGTCATCCCGGGCTTGTTGAACACGGGCAATGAAAGGTTCCAATACGCCGGGGCCGGTGCCCCATGTGATATGGAAGCGGGGGACGGAATTGCCGTGGCCATCGGCAAAGCTGCCGCCGCGTTCTGCCCATCCG
>JAESSK010000244.1 GCA_016764155.1 Rhizobiaceae bacterium | reverse complement strand
TTTTCTACTAGAAATTTTAAATCTGCGTTGAATACGCCGAGGATGGAAATCATTTTAGGTGCAATGCCAATCAGTTATTATCTAGCTGAAAGGTACGAACACTGATCAATAAGCGCAAGTTTCAAACGTATCTAAATACGAATACCGCCCATGCGACTATCAAAATTAAAGCCCACCAAAGGGGCGCGCCGAAGAAAAACAGCCAGCCGATGCATATGAAGGCGCTGCCAAGTAGGGAGATGAAAAGCCGGTCGCCTCTGGTTGTGTTGATGGAGAAAACACCGTGTCGTGGTGAGCCGCCGGGGACTGCGCGTTCCCACACGGCCATGCAGGCAATAGCAAAGGCGATGAACATGAAAAATGCGATGGTTATTCTTGTCCAGGCCATCCATGTTCCAAGGGGCTCGATCCACCATTTGAAGCTGAAGAATATCGGGTCTTCCATGGTTTTCCCCTCAAACCCTGCCGAGGGCAAAGCCCTTGGCGAGGTTGTTTCTGACGAAATAGATGACGATTGCGCCGGGAATGATGGTGAGCGTTCCTGCGGCTGCGAGCAGGCCCAGTTCATAGCCGGAAGTTGAGGCGGTACGTGTCATAATAGCGGCAATCGGTTTGGCGTAGACGGCTGTCAGAGTTTTTGCCAACAGCAATTCCACCCATGAGAACATGAAGCAGAAGAAGGCGGTAACACCGATGCCTGCGGCAATTGTTGGCATAAAGATTTTAACGAAGAATCTGGGGAATGAATAGCCATCCACATAGGCGGTTTCATCCAGTTGGCGTGGCACGCCGGACATGAACCCTTCTAAAATCCACACGGCCAGCGGCACATTGAACAAGGTGTGAGCCAGCGCCACCGCGAGGTGGGTATCGAACAATCCCACCGACGAATAGAGCTGGAAAAATGGCAGGGCAAACACTGCGGCGGGTGCCATACGATTGGTGAGCAACCAGAAGAATAAATGCTTGTCGCCCAGAAAGCGATAGCGTGAAAATGCGTAGGCTGCGGGCAAAGCCACCGCCAGCGAAATCACCGTATTGAGCGAAACATAGATGATGGAATTGAAATATCCCCAATACCAAGTCGGGTCGGTGAATATGGTGATATAATTGTCCAGGGTGAAGCTTTGGGGGAACAGGGTGAACGACCCCAAAATTTCATTGGTGGTTTTAAATGACATTGTTACCAGCCAATAGATTGGTAACATCAAGAAGAGGATATAGAGCGCGGGGATAAGCCAACCTAGACGTTTCATCTTATTGTTCCTCGTTTCGCATCATGAGTGTGTAGAAAACCCAGCTCACCAGCAGGACGATCAAAAAATAGATCAGTGACATTGCTGCAGCCGGACCAAGGTCAAATTCACCCAGCGCTTTTTTGGCAAGGTCAATCGACAAAAGCGTGGTTGAATTGCCCGGGCCACCGCCGGTGAGTACTAATGGTTCGGTATAGATGTTGAAGGAATCCATGAAGCGCAGCAATATGGCGATGGTCAGGACACGTTTCATTTTGGGCAATTGAATATAACGGAATATCGCCCATGATTTTGCCCCGTCGATGCGCGCTGCCTGATAATAGGCATCGGGAATCGAGACCAGACCAGCGTAGGATAAAAGCACGACCAGTGAAGTCCAGTGCCACACATCCATGGCGATCAGGGTGAACCATGCATTGCCGGTTTGGCGGGTGTAATTATAATCAAAGCCTAATGAGTTGAGTGTTTTTCCCAGCAGGCCTATTTCAGGCAGGGCAAAAATGTTCCACATGGCGCCAACCACATTCCACGGAATGAGCAAAGGAAGCGCCATTAGCACCAGACAGACGGAAACCCACGGGCCTTTGCGCGGCATGGCGAGCGCGATGATGACGCCAAGCGGGATTTCAATTGCCAATATGGTGAAGGTGAAGAATAGCTGGCGGCCAAGGGAATCCTGAAACCTTGAGCTGCGCAATAATTCTTCGAACCACATCAGTCCCGACCAGAGGAAAACATTACTGCCNAATGTTTCCTGCAGGGAATAATTGACNACCGTCATTAGCGGAATAATNGCGTTGAAGGCCACGAGAACGAGCACCGGCANAACGAAAAACCACGCTTTTTGGTTTACNGGCTTGTTCATGCTNNNTGCCCTTCGCCGCCAAGCCATCCGTCCACATAGATGCGGGTATTGGCTGGATCGAATGCCAGTTTGGCATTTTCNGACGGGATATCCGCTCCCTTTGCNGAGATCAGGTTTACGCGTTCTCCNTCGCAATCNGTCTGNACGATATCGAAGCGCCCGGCATCGGTTANCTTCACTACTTTGGTGTTGATACCNTTATCNGAAAANTTGATGAATTCTGGGCGGATGCCNATTTCTGTNNTGCCNGTTGGNGTGCCNACNTTGTTGNCGGTTTTGATTTTNTTGCCACCAATTATCGCCATACCATTTTCGATCTTGCATGGTATGACGTTCATGCCGGGCGANCCGATGAAATGNCCNACNAANGTGTGTTGTGGTTTTTCAAANANTTCNATCGGNGTACCGATCTGGACTACTTCGCCCATGTTCATCACCACCACCTGATCGGCGAAAGTCAGCGCTTCGGTCTGGTCATGGGTGACGTAAATCATGGTGTTATTGATGCGCTGGTGCAGCTCTTTGAGCTTTGCGCGCAGCAGGAATTTTAAATGCGGATCAATCACCGTCAAAGGTTCATCGAACAGGATGGCGTTGACGTCTTCACGCACCAGCCCGCGACCCAGCGAGATTTTCTGCTTGCCATCAGCCGTTAGTCCGGACGCGCGGTTTTTCAGCATGGGGGTGAGATCGGTCATTTCGGCGATTGCCCTTACCCGAATATCAACTTCACGTTCGTTGACACCGCGATTTCTCAAGGGGAAGGCTAGATTGTCGTAGACCGTCATGGTGTCATAGACGACGGGAAATTGAAAAACCTGCGCGATTTGTCGGCGGTCAGGCGGCAGGGCCGTCACATCCTTGCCGTCGAACAACACTTTGCCGTGGCTGGGTGTTAGCAGGCCTGAAATGATATTGAGCAATGTGGTTTTACCGCAGCCTGACGGTCCTAAAAGTGCGTATGCGCCACCATCTTCCCAGTCCACATCGAGCTGTTTTAAAGCCCAGTCGTCCGGGTCTTTCGGGTTCGGCATATAGGAGTGCCGTAAGTCAGATAGTGTTATCTTTGCCAATTTATGCGCCTCCTTTTGCTCATATTGCCAATTGATTGTTGGCGTTGAAATAAAACGCCTCGGAAACATCCGCATATAATCGCGCCGCTTCGCCATTTGCGAATGGGTGAACTCCGTGGGATTGCGAAACCCATTTTTGGCCGAAGGCATCGAAATGAACGATGCTTTCGGAACCGCTTAGTTCAGCAACTTCAACGATGCCTTCAATCTCCACCGCTTTATCATCTTGCCGGTTTGGTGTGACGTGGTGAGGGCGGATGGCCATCATATAGTCTCCGTCGGCAAGATTTTTGGCTCTACCGCGGGCTTTCCATTGCACGCTCTCATTAATAGCGATCTGGGTGCCGGTCTTTTTCACCAAGGCTGTGTTAATGGGCGGTTCTGAAAACACTTTCGCGCTTTCCAGTGTATTTGGCTTGCGATAAATCTTACCGGACTCGCCAAATTGCACGACTTTTCCTTCGTTCATGGCGGCAGTGTGTCCGCCCAACAATAAGGCTTCGGTCGGTTCGGTTGTGGCATAGACCACGACGCAGTCGCGTTTGGCGAATAATTTTGGCAGTTCGTCGCGGAGTTCTTCGCGAAGCTTGAAATCGAGATTTGCCAATGGCTCATCGAGCAGGATCAAATCGGATTCTTTTACCAGTGCGCGGGCCATTGCGGTGCGTTGTTGTTGTCCGCCGGAAAGTTCGTCGGGCCTGCGGTCCAGCATTGGCGTAATTCGTAAAACTTCGGCTATTTCTCCGACGCGCTGTTTGATGTCTGCCTCGCCGTAGCGGGCAACGCGCAATGGGGAGGCGATGTTTTCAAAGACGCTCATCATCGGGTAGTTGATGAATTGTTGGTAGACCATCGACACATTGCGTTTTTGTACCGCGACACCGGTGACATTCTTGCCGTTAAACCAGATTTCGCCGGAAGTTGGTACTTCAAGCCCTGCCATTATCTGCATTAAGCTGGTTTTTCCGGCAAGGGTGGTTCCCAGAAGATTATTAAAGGAACCCGGTTCTAAAATGAGATCAGTTGGGTGGATATGGGTTTCCCCATCTACGGCTTTTACGATTTGTTTCAATTCAAGGGACATGGGCAACCGTGTTGGAAATTATATTAGTACTAAGGGGCGATCCGGGGCAAAACATGAATACCCCGGACCAGAACTGACTTTATTGTCAGTCAGGAGGTTCGACTAGTTTGAAGCCCAGCGCTTGATGAGCTCGTCATAGTTGACGGTCATGCCCTGAGGTTTCTCATTATCAAGTTTAGACTTGGCGCCACCTTTGCCGAGCCACTCCGAAGGATCTTTTTCTTCGTTGAGACGAGGTCCACAACCGCCATAAGTGTTGTTGGCTTCATCGGCTCTTTGCATGCGACCCATGATGGTGTCCATTTCGCCTGCAAGACGGTTCATGGCTTCTTGCGGTGTAAATGCACCGGAGTTCACATCACCAATTTGCTGCCACCAAAGCTGTGCCAGTTTTGGATAATCTGGAACATTGATGCCTGTTGGAGACCAGCGTACACGGTCGGGGGAACGGTAGAATTCAACCAATCCGCCAAGTTTTGGCGCGCGCTCGGTGAAGCTTGCGTGGTTCACTGTGGAATCGCGAATGAAGGTAAGGCCCACATGGGATTTCTTCACGTCGATTGTTTTGGAAGTCACAAATTGTGCGTAGAGCCATGCAGCTTTTGCACGATCGGTCGGGGTTGATTTCATGATTGTCCATGAACCCACATCCTGGTAGCCAACTTTTTGGCCTTCTTGCCAATATGGACCGTGCGGCGAAGGAGCCATACGCCATTCGGGGATACCATTATCACCCATGGTGTTATTGCCGTCTTCTTTGGATTTCACCATATCGGCGGTGAAGGCTGTGTACCAGAAAATCTGCTGGGCAACATTGCCTGAAGAAAGCGCTGGCAATGACTGATAGAAATCATAATCAGCAGCGGCTGGTGGCGCATATTTGCGTAGCCATTCATCCCACTTGCGGATGGCGTAAACAGCGGCAGGGCCGTTGGTTGCGCCGCCACGGGAAACAGATGCGCCGGCAGGATTGCAGGAACCTGCTTCCATGCGGATGCCCCATTCATCGATTGGAACGCCGTTTGGCTCGCCTTTGGAACCGGCACCGGCCATTGAAAGCCATGCATCGGTCATGCGCCAGCCAAGGTCTGGTGCGCGTTTGCCGTAATCCATGTGACCGTAAATGGTCTTGCCGTCGATTTCTTTCACATCGACCGAGAAGAATTCGGCAATGTCTTCATAAGCTGACCAGTTCACCGGNACGCCAAGATCATAGCCATATTTGGCTTTGAATTTATCCTGCAAATCTTTGCGGTCGAACCAGTCTTTGCGGAACCAGTAAAGGTTTGCGAATTGCTGATCGGGCAATTGGTAGAGGTCGCCATCGGTGCCGGTGGTGAACTGTATGCCCATGAAATCTTTCANATCAAGGGTAGGCGAGGTTACATCCTTGCCTTCTCCAGCCATCCATTTTGTGAGATTTCGTGCCAATTGCAAGCGAGAGTGTGTGCCGATCAGATCNGAATCGTTGATATAGGCATCATAAAGGTTTCTGCCGGTCTGCATTTGTGTTTGCACGGCCTGAACCACTTCGCCTTCACCCAAAATCTGGTGATTGACTTTAATCCCGGTGATTTCTTCAAATGCTTTTGTCAGGATTTTGGATTCGTATGTATGGGTAGGAATGCCCTCCGACAATACATTAACTTCCATGCCTGCAAACGGTTTTGACGCGTTAACAAACCATTCCATTTCTTTGGTTTGCTCGTCTTTTGACAGCACTGACGGCTGAAATTCATCGTTGATCCATTTTGTAGCTTCCGCCATTCCAGCAAAGGCTGCAGGTGCTCCTGCTACAAGCGCAAATGCTGCGACGGATGCGTATAGCATCTTTTTCATTTGATTCTCCTCCAAGAAATTATTTGACCTAAACACCAGTTGTACTGGCCATTTGGTATTCGCAAATATAGTTAATTACGAAAAAATGTGAAAGTCAATGAAGAATCGTGTTGCGAAAAAGCTGGTTATTACACATAATAAGAAAAAAAACGAAAGTAACTGCCATGCCGCCGCTTCCCCCACGCCAAACTGACATATTAAGTATCGCTCGTGTAAACGGACGGGTTGATGTGGAAAGTCTGGCGGAAAAATTTAATGTTACGCCGCAAACCATTCGCAAGGATTTAAATGATTTGTGTGAGATGGAGGCGTTGCACCGGGTTCATGGGGGCGCTGTATTTCCTTCTTCGACTTCCAATTACGCCTATCTTTCGCGGCGTGAAATCGCCACCGATGCCAAATCAGGAATTGCGGAAATGGCGGCNTCCTTGGTGCCCAATGATTCATCCTTGATCCTGAANATCGGGACGACCACGGAGTTGGTGGCGAAATCGCTGATCCATCATAAGGGGTTGATGGTTGTCACCAATAATCTGAACGTGGCGTATATTTTGGCCGAAGCGCCAGACATTGAAGTGGTGGTCACCGGGGGTGTTGTCCGTAAAAACGACTTCGGTATTGTCGGGGCTGCGGCTGTCGATTTGATCAATCAGTTTAAGGTCGATATTGCGATCATCGGGGTGTCGGCAATTGATGCGGATGGCTGTCTACTCGATTATGATTATCGCGAGGTGCGGGTTGCCAAGGCAATTTTGAAACAATCGCGCAAGCGTATTCTGGTTGCCGATAATATGAAGTTCGAACGCCGTGCTCCGGTGCAAATCGGGCATTTATCCGACATCGATATNTTTGTGACNGATTTGATGCCGCCNCAAGATATTATAGATGTATGTGAGCGTTCAGGGGTTCAGTTGGAAACCACAGGCTTCCCGGACGATAACATCATCAGGCCACTCTCCTTTGATCAATCACCGGAAGAGGGATGATGCGGCAGGCCGAAAACCACTATAATATTCTCATCATTGGCGGCGGCATTAACGGCTGTGGTATTGCGCGTGATGCTGCTGGGCGGGGGTATTCAGTTTGCCTTTGCGAAGAAAATGATTTGGCTGGAGGTACTTCATCTGCCTCAACCAAGCTTATTCATGGGGGCTTGCGCTATCTGGAGCATTACGAGTTTCGGTTGGTGCGCGAATCCTTGATGGAGCGCGAAGTGATCTGGAAGATGGCGCCTCATATCGTCAAGCCATTGCGGTTTGTTCTACCTCATCACAAGGGCTTGCGACCAAAATGGCTGCTGCGTCTTGGTCTGTTTTTTTATGANTATATTGGCGGGCGAAAGCTTCTTCCAGCGTCGACCTCGATAGACCTTCGAAGTGATGAAGTTGGGAAGTCGCTGAAACCGGAATTTGAAACAGCGTTTGANTATTCTGANTGCTGGGTGGATGATTCNCGTTTGGTTATTATGAACGCNNTGGATGCAGCGGAGCNNGGCGCGGATATTCGAACCCAAACGAAGGTTTTGTCAGCCAGATTTGAAGATGGCAAATGGCAGGTTACCATCCAGAAGACAGGGAAGAGCAAGCCGAAAAAAGTCACAGCGGATCTGATTATCAATGCGGCAGGTCCGTGGGTGGATGAAGTGTTGCGCAATGTGTTTGGGATGAACAGTGTTGATAATGTGCGGCTGGTTCGTGGCAGTCACATCGTTATCAAGAAGAAATTCCAGCACGATAAATGCTACATTTTTCAAAACTCCGATGGCCGTATTGTGTTCGCTATTCCCTATGAGGATG
>JAESSK010000243.1 GCA_016764155.1 Rhizobiaceae bacterium | reverse complement strand
AACGCACCAGTGTTGATATTATCGCTACCAAAGGCTCCGAGAAAGCCACGCTCCGTGCGAACGGTTCTGTGGTTCGTTTCGACGGTTTCATGAAAGCCTATGAAGAAGCAAAATCTATTTCCGATGATGAAGAAGACAAACGTCTGCCTCTTCTCACCGAGGGTGAAGATGTTTCCAAGGATAAGATTGAAGCCAATCAGCACTTCACTGAGCCGCCACCGCGTTATTCTGAGGCTTCCCTCATCAAACGTATGGAAGAATTGGGCATTGGTCGTCCTTCAACTTTTGCATCGACCCTTTCTACCCTGCAGGATCGCGAATATGTGGTCCTTGAGAAGAAACGTTTCACGCCTGATTCAAAAGGGCGCGTGGTAACGAGCTTTTTGGAAAGCTTCTTTGGGCGCTACGTGGAATATGATTTCACCGCGGAAATGGAGCAACAGCTCGATAAAATCTCAGCCGGTGAATTGCAGTGGAAAGACGTGCTGCGTGATTTCTGGACGAAGTTCCATGGCAGCGTTGAAGAAATCAAGGATGTTCGGGTTACCGAAGTTCTCGACCGTTTGAACGAAGAACTGGCTCCCCTTGCCTTCCCACCGAAGGAAGATGGATCAGACCCACGTGGTTGCCCTAAATGTAGCGAAGGCCAGTTGAGCCTGAAAGTTGGACGTTACGGTGCCTTTGTTGGTTGTTCCAACTATCCTGAATGTGCGTTTACCCGCCAGCTTGGTCAAAGCGACAAGGATGCTGCGGCAGAAGCCCTTGCAGGTGAACCAAAGCTTCTGGGCAACGACCCTGAGAGCGATGAGGAAGTTACTCTGCGTACAGGCCGTTTCGGCCCTTATGTGCAGCGCGGTGCTGAAAAAGGTGCCAAGCGCGCCAGTATTCCAAAAGGTTGGGAACCACTGGAAGTCGACTTTGAAAAGGCCCTGAGCCTACTTGCGCTACCTCGCGATGTGGGTGAACACCCTGAAACCAAGAAGATGATCAAAGCCGGCATTGGTCGCTACGGTCCCTTCGTGCTGCATGATGGTGCTTATGCCAATCTTGATAGTGTGGATGAGGTCTTCACCGTCGGGCTTAACCGTGCAGTGACTGTGATTGCAGAAAAAGCTGCCAGTGGCGGCAATAGACGCGGTGCTCAATCGTTGAAACAATTGGGCGATCATCCAGATCTCGGTGGCCCGATCACTGTTAAAGACGGACGATTTGGCCCATATGTCAATCATGCAAAAATCAACGCGACCTTGCAGCGGGATAAAGACCCTATGTCGGTGACGCTGGAAGAAGCGCTTGAACTGATTGCCGCNAAAATTGCCAANGGCCCTNNAAANNNNAAAGCCAANGCAAAACCGAAAGCTAAGGCCAAAGCCAAGCCTAAGGCGAAAGCAAAAGCCAAACCAAAGGCCAAGGCAAAACCTAAAACCAAGCCGAAAGAAGCGTGATAATTTGGTAAGCAAGAAAAAGCGTCTCGAACGGGGCAAGATGAAGGCCAATCTCCAAAGCGTTGGAAGAGGCGGGATTCCTGACCGTGAGCAAATTCTAAATTACATTGCGGAAAACCCCACACGCTCTGGCAAACGCGAAATTGCCAGAGCGTTTGGCGTTAAAGGNGATGGTCGGGTCATTCTCAAAACCATTCTGGGTGAACTTCAGAGCGAAGGCCTGCTGGTCAAGGACGGCAAGCGCATGTCGCGGCCAAATGATCTNCCGCCNGTNACAGTAATTGATATTGTCACCCGCGATAATGATGGCGGTCTATTGGCTGNTCCCGTTAAATGGGATGAAGCGCAACAAGGCAAACCACCCCAAATTGCTGTGCATATTGACCGCCGCAAGCCCGGGCATGTTGCAGGTATTGGTGACCGTGTCTTGGCACGCCTTACTCGTCAGGCTGATGATGGCATTGAATACAGCGCCAAAGTTCTCAAACGCATGGAAAAGGACACCGACCTGGTTCTTGGTGTGCTTCGGATTACCAAAAACGATAAGGGTACAGAAATTCGCCTGCAACCGACCGAAAAACGCGGCGGCGAAGTCGAGATTTTTGCGGACGCATTGGGCGATGCCAAAGACGGTGACCTCGTAGAAGTCGAAACGCTTAAATCCAGCCGTTACGGGTTGAAACGCGGCAGGGTCAAACGTGTTATCGGCACGATGATGNGCGAAAAAGCCGCGTCGATGATTGCTATTCATACCAATGAGATACGGCATATTTTTCCTGATTCTGTTTTGGAAGAAGCGAATCAAACCAAAGCGTTATCCCTGAAAGCTGATAGCGTTTATGAGGATTGGCGCGATCTTCCGTTGATCACCATTGATCCNGCAGATGCNAAAGATCATGATGATGCGATCTNTGCNGAACCGGANAAGGATCANGAAAGNGGNGGCCCCGATGGCCATATCGCTTATGTGGCNATTGCNGATGTGAGCGCCTATGTGCGNACCGGNACNGCCATGGGNGANGANGCACTTNTGCGCGGNAACTCGGTTTATTTNCCNGATCAGGTNGTGCCGATGTTGCCGGAGAAGATTTCCAACAATCTTTGNTCCCTGCGCGAGAATGAAGAACGCCCTGCCCTTGCCCTTCGCATGGTGTTTGCTGCCGATGGNCGTAAGGTCAAACACAGTTTTCACCGNGTCTTCATGCGTTCCCACGCCAATATAGCCTATCCTGACGCTCAGAACGCCATAGACGGCGCGGTGAGTGAAAAAGCGGCCCCTATTCTGGAAAGCATTTTAAAGCCTCTGTGGGCTGCTTACGAATGCCTTAAACGCGGACGTGACAAGCGCCAGCCATTGGAACTTGATCTGCCGGAACGTAAAATCCTGCTGAAAGAGGACGGAACGGTTGATCGGGTGATCGTGCCGCCCCGGCTCGATGCCCATAAGCTGGTNGAAGAATTNATGATTCAGGCCAATGTCTCGGCGGCAGAATCTCTTGAACAAAAACGGCAAAAGCTGATCTACCGCATCCATGATTCTCCATCNCTTGAAAAGCTNGAGAANCTNCGNGAATTCCTGCANTCGATGGATATCACGCTGGCCAAACCCGGTGCGCTGATGCCTGAACATTTCAATGGCATTTTGGCCAGAGTTTCAGGCACCGACAAGGAAGAGCTGGTCAATCAGGTGGTGCTTCGCTCGCAAAGTCAGGCAGTCTATTCTCCTGATAATATTGGCCATTTTGGCCTGCATCTGGCGCGCTATGCCCACTTTACCTCACCTATTCGCCGTTTTGCTGATTTGATTGTGCATCGCGCGTTGATTGGCACGCTTGGCCTTGGTGAAGGCGGTATTACCCGCGATGAAGAAGATATGCTCGGCAAGATTGCCGAAGATATTTCAGCGACCGAACGCCAAGCCATGAAGGCCGAACGCGATACTAAAGATCGGCTGATTGCCGGCCATCTCGCCAGTCATATGGGCGAGCGCTTTATGGGCCGCATCAATGGCGTCACCCGATCAGGTCTCTTTGTCACGCTGGCAGACTCTGGCGCTGACGGCTTTATTCCCATATCCATGTTGGGTGACGAGTATTTCCACTTTGATGAGGCCAGTTATTCCCTGTATGGGGAAGATAGTGCAACCTCTTTTCAAATGGGTCAGGTGGTAGAGGTTAAGCTGGTTAAAGCAGCTCCGATAGCCGGTGCATTGCGGTTCGAGATGCTAAGGGAAGGTGTCGAATCCGCACGACTTCCAAGTTCGCGCCATAAGGGCCGACGTGGGCGCGGACCAGTTGGCAAAGGTAACAAATTTGGGCGCGGTGGCTTGGGCCATAAGCGTCGCAAGCGTTAGGGTTTTAGACCCAAAAAGGAAGTTCGAAATGAATATTGCAATAGAACAAATGGAACGGATCGAGGAGCGACCAACCAAAACCGCCCTTGCACGTGGCATCCGTTCAAAATGCCCAAGCTGCGGCGAAGGCAAATTGTTTGAAAAACAATTATACATTGTGAACGAATGTTCAAAGTGCGGCGAAGAATTATTCCATCACCGGGCCGATGATTTGCCTGCTTATTTGAATATTTTAGTCGTCGGTCACGTGGTTATCGGCACTATGATGGCGGTTATGGGCTCATTGAATATGGGCATGTGGCCTCTCACTTTTTTGACCGTAGCAATCGCGCTCGGGATGTCGTTTCTGCTCATGCGGCCGCTGAAAGGCCTTGTGGTTGGGGCTCAATGGGCATTCAGAATGCACGGATTTGGAGGTCATGATGACTAGCGTAAAAAACGAACTCGACCGTATTGAAAAGATGATCAACGCCCCTGAAACGCGCGAAATGCAAAAACGCGTGCGCAAGGAAAAGGGCTACATACGCCCGCGCAACGCTTCATCGATGATGTTGATTGATGGTCCTGCGGATAATTTCAAAGTCCTGATGGGCGTTCGCAACAAGAATTTAAAATTCATGCCCGGCGCGCTGGTTTTTCCAGGCGGCAAGGTTGATCGTGGCGATGGCTACGTGCCTTCGCTTGATGAACTGCATCCGGCTACAGAAAAAAAGCTATTGGGCGCCATGCGTGGCAATTCGAGTAAACATCGTGCACGCTCCCTTGGCCTCGCTGCCATTCGTGAAACAGCGGAAGAAAGCGGGCTTTTGCTGGGGAAAAAGGTTTCCTACAAAACCGAAAATGACGATTGGAAACTGTTTGAGACAAAGGGAATTTCTCCCTCACTATCCAATCTTCGGCTGATCGCTCGTGCAATCACCCCACCGGGTGTGCCGCGCCGATTTGATACATGGTTTTTTGCAGCCAATGCCAGTGAAATTGCCCATACGCCCGAAAACGGCTTTGACCCAAGCGGTGAGCTGGAAGAATTGCGCTGGATTACGCCGCAAGAAGCAATCGAGAGCAATACGCGCGAAATCACGCGGGTTATGCTGGTTGAGCTGATGACCCGGTTGCGGGAAGACCCGCAATTGTCACCAGACTATCCAGTACCTTGTTATTTTGCCAAGCAGGGAAAATTCAGCCGAGAGGAAATCTAGCCCGTCACGCCGCTGAACCCTTGACATTTTCCGCTCTTTGGGTAATTTGGCGCAGAATTTAGAGGTCGCTGGTTTGCGACCTTAATTTGTTGGAATTACCATCAAGCAGTTGCAGGCAAGCCTGTCTGCCCTATCAGGAACGAGAATCATGGCCAAAGCCACCACCATCAAGATCAGACTGGAAAGCACTGCTGACACCGGTTTTTATTATGTGACCAAGAAAAACAGCCGTACTATGACGGAAAAACTGATCAAAAAGAAATATGATCCAGTTGCTAGAAAGCACGTGGATTTCAAGGAAGCCAAAATTAAGTAAAGTTTCCTGACGTATTAAAAAAGCCACCTGTTCCTCGGATCAGGCGGCTTTTTTTTTGACTTTAATCTTTTTGTTTTAGCCAAATGAATATAATTCTCCGCGCTCACGGCATATTCTCGGCATTGCAAGTGGCATGTCTTCTATATGACGCCCGGACCTGCGCGTTCGTTTTTACCGAAACGCTCTAGTTAAAAATACCCTTCAATAAATCATTGATTGGCTGCTCTAAATCCAGAGTGTCCTGCCCAATTGCGGGAACCGGTGATGCTGCGGGTTTTGGCGGAGGGGCGGTGTTAGAGGGAGTTCTCGCTGGAGTACTGGCACGTGCAACAGGTGCAGGTCCGTTGGGACTGGAGAGCGGAATAGCAATCGTGCCGCTGGTCGGTGTCAGGCCCTCAAATACGTTTGATGGGCCCCCTTGAACCGGAGCGTTTGCAGCAGGTGCATTGGGGCTCGCCAATTTCCCCAGCAATGCGCCTAGCAAATCGTTGTTATTCGTCTTAGCACCGTTGCCGGGAACCAATTGCTCGATCACGCTACCGATCTTTTTCACGGTATCGGGATCTTTTAACTTATCGAGCGCCAGTTGTTTGAGGTCAACTTTTCCATTCACAATTTTGCCGATATCGAGACCATTGCCTCCGCCCAGTCCTTTGAGATTTAGACCGATTTTAGAAAGCACGCCAAGGGCAGCCTGCGGGTCTTTGAGCACTGCGGATAAATCAGGATAGACCTGCGGTTGGCTCAACTTTCCTTTGATGATGACCGGGATTTTGATTGCGCTTAAATCAGATTGGCTGGTTTGATCTAGCCCAACAAGCCTCGGGTTTAGGCGCATGTCGATTGTCTCTTCGCCCAAATCGGCATTTCCCGCACCATCCATTTCAACCGCCGGGCCAATCAGTTTGATGTCATTGGTGGTAGCGACGCCTTTGTCGATTACAAAGGACAGGCCTAGTTCGGAGAATTCGGTTTTATCACCTGAATCCTCCTTAAACCCGGCAACGAGGATCGTCGCCAGATTGTTATAGATTTTCGCCACATCAATGCCCTTGATGGCGCCATTGGTGAAATTAGCTCCGGCACTGCCTTGCAAGGATTTCGCGAGTGCTTTTGTGGTTTTTCCAGCACCGTTGGTTTTGATGCTGGCATTGAGGCGACCTTCCAGACGATCGAAATCGGCGGCATCGCGAAACAGGGTCGAAGCGTCAACGCCTGCCATCTTTGCGTTGATTGAGACTGAGGCAGTATCGCCTGCGCCATTGGCAATAATTTCTGCAGCGACATTACCACTATAGAATGGCGTGGATGGCAGGCTCAAATGGGCAATACCGTCCTTTACCGTCAGCGTGGTTTTAACCGGCCCGGCGCTCACCTTGCCATAACCAAGCTTTTTTGCCTGCAATTGGATATCGGCATCGAATTTACGCAGGGCAGATAAATCAAATGGGGAATCGGTTGAAGAATTTGGCGATTGCGCGCCTCCGGCCCCATTAGAAGACTGACCACCACTGCTAGCTTTAGCGCCAGCAGAACCGCCTCCGGTCAGGGCTGCTATATCCAGAGCACTGAAAGAAAGGTTTGTGGTAATGGAAGGTTTCCCGACAAGGCTTAGCGAGCCGGACCCAGTCGCTCGGTTGCCATTGAGGGTAATGCTCGATTTGGTGAATTTGAAATTATTCGGATCAATACGGATATCCCCGGAATAGGCNAAATCTTTCAAATCAGGNTTTGGCCCCTGCCCCATCCAAGCCATCAATCCACCAAGNGANGGNGTNGAGACACTAAGCTGACCGTCTGCTGCCCCACTCAAATTCATGTTTCCGGAAAAATCGATCTTTAGTTTTGAAGAGGCGANGGCCAGCGTTATNGCGCCGCTGCTATCTTGTATGAAACCNCGCGGAGAAACCTGCGTATCGAANCTGATTGTCTCTCCCTGCCAATTCATCTTTCCCTTCACGGTGACGGGTTTTTGAATGTGCTTGATGGTCGCCTGTACNTTTAATCCTGTAATCGACCCTGCGCCCTTGCCAAGGCCTGCTTCGGCAAGNGCNGGAACGGATAANGTTCCTTTNGAAAGGNCAATAGTACCGGCAAAATTGAAACTGTTCTTGATGGTATTTTCATCCACACCGCGAAACGCATAGCCGATATTGAGGCCAAGATTTCCCATTAGGGGNATATCTGCATTTGCCAAACGCGCCACATCGGCGAGGTTCAGNGCNGATGCTGTGAGGCTGCCCTGAAAGGTTGGTGTCTTATTGTTAAAATCGGTATTCACCGCAGCTCTGACCTTGCCGNTGGCGATGGTTGCNTTNGCNAGCTTTGCCTGCAAAATACCCTGCTTCAAATTTGCCTGAAGGTTGATGTTGCGGATTTCTGCACCATCCATGNTGAATGAACCAATGGCCAGTTTAAGGTCTCCATCNAACCCTGCCAAGGCGGATAAATCCNGTGCCTCAGNTGCTGAAGCCTTNGCGGNGGCACCCGACGCAGAAGCCGTATTACCTGCGGAAACATTGCCNGTTGGGGAAGANNCAGCCTGATTTATCNCCCCCAAATCTATGCTGTCTGCCTGNAGAACAAGCGAAGCATANGGACGTGCGCCNGGGCGATAAAGCGCGTCGACACGCAAGGGGTGTCCAAGGGTAGAAAACCTACCATCGGAAATCTGGTAGGAACCGTCTTCATGCAATTGGATAACGCCATTAACGGTCAGATCGGCCAGNGCNGGATGGGGGGCTGGCTCCATTTTTAGGGCAANATCGATACCNGAGGGCTGTCTCTGCAAGATTGGCCGCAGGGCATCAAGGCTTGCGTCCAGTGATAAATGCTGNCCGTCTTTATTGGCGGAAAATGATAATGACATCTGTCCATCAAGGCTTGGCGCGCGCAAATCCACTTCTATGTCCGTTACGACACTNTGGNTTCCATNGGCCNCTTGAGAGATGAATGTACCATTCGAGATAGTCAGGCGATCAATTGCCANTCGTTCNAGNGTNCTGACTGCGGAGGCAAACGGATCTTTATTNTCACTGCTGTCGCTAGAAGCACCGCTGTTTGCTACCGATTTTNTTTGCGGAGCAGTGCTNGATTTTGATGCATCAATGAAAAATTCTGGTTGCCTTATGTCCAGCTCGGTGATTTTCACCTGGCCTGANAATATCGCTGAGAGGCTAACACCNGCAACAATTTTTGCGGCGGAAACAGAAAAACTTTGATCGGGTGCNGCCAGTTTTACCTGTTCTGCGACCACGCCAAAATCGGGGATAATTGAAAAATTAACAGGACCGTTTAATTCGATATCCATGCCACTAATGGCAGAAATACGAGCGGCAAATTCCTGACGCATGGAGTCTGATGTCAGCAATAACGGCGCTACAAATAACGCCACNACCAAGATCAACACAAGCACAAATAGAGACCCAAAAAGTGTTCTCAAGTTGTAGTCCCTTTCTCTATTAAGTATTATTTATCACTCATACTATCAAATTACCAGCGAATAAGCATCTATATTCAGGGGCTTACTAGTTCGGCTATTTGCTCCTCAGTCAGGAGATTGGGATTCAAATTACGAGTNAAAAGCGCCAATTTTGCGGTCTCTTCCAATTCTTCGATGGCATAAACCGCNGATTTNAGCGATGCGGCACTGACNACCGGACCGTGNTTTGCCAGCATGACTGCCGAGCGNTGGCCCTCTAATTCCCGNACAGCCTCGCCCATTTGAGGGTCGCCNGGACGAAAATANGGCAACAGCTTCACCCGNCCGCATTGCATGATCGAATAGGGGGTNATTGGCGGNAAAAAGTTGTCTTTATCGGCTTCTGGCAACACTGAAAGCGCCACTGAATGGGTGGAATGAAGATGTACCACCGCGCCTGCTTTTGNACCACGGGTATCATAAAACGCCGTATGAAGCGGCATTTCCTTGGTAGGTTTATCACCATCGACCAGCTGGCCGGAAGCATCGAATTTCGAGAGTCTCGCCGGATCAAGCCAGCCCATGCAGGACCCCGTGGGAGTGACAAGCATGCCGCCATCTTCAAGACGCGCCGAGATATTGCCTGAACCACCACAGGTAAAACCACGCTCGAACAGGGATTTTGCCAATCGGCAAATTTCTTCGCGCATTTGGTTTTCAATGCTCATGTTATTGGCCTCCCAATATTTTCGCGGCGCGGGTGAAGAAATCTTCCTGCCCGAAATTTCCTGACTTCAAGGCAAGGCAAATGCCCAACTTGGGATTTGCAACGGCTGGAACGCCTGCGGCAATTTCCGGGCCGATGGCCATTTCATCGATCTTGAGCGCTTCAACCACCGCGCCGGATGTTTCTCCACCAGCGACAATGATCCTGTTATAGCCTGCCCCCACCAAAGCGACGGCAAGTGCGCCAAACAGGTTTTCGAATTTCTCGGCAATGATGTCTTTGCCATATTTTTCCTGAGCCAGCTTGATATCGGCAGGATCAGCAGAGGAATAAACCAGCGGCAATTGTTCGCCGTCGAATGTACGCACCCAGTCTGCCAACGCATTGGCGTCCACGCCGCCTTCCATCACGTCTTCGGGCGATATCATTTTGGATGGGTTGTTGGCGCTGTGAATTTCAACCTGCTTGCGTGTCATCACCGAACAGGAGCCAGATAGCACCACCGCGGGACCTTTTGCGCCAGACCACGGGATTTCGACGCTTGAACTACCATCACGGAAATTATCCGGCAGGCCGAGCGCGATGCCGGAACCACCAGTGATTAGCTTACGCCCCTTGGCCGCTTTGCCGATCAGGCGCAAATCTTCATCGCGC
>JAESSK010000242.1 GCA_016764155.1 Rhizobiaceae bacterium | reverse complement strand
GGAAAAGCTGACATTCCAGATCAAATAAGGTCTGCCGGAAACATCAATTGCCGATCTTGTAAGGGTTTCATCCATGGCCAGATCGAGCGACGCGTAACGGGTGATTCCCGCCCTATCACCAAGTGCCGAAGAAATCGCCTGACCAAGCGCAATGCCCACATCTTCAGTGGTGTGGTGCGCATCAATGTGCAAATCGCCTTTGGCACGGATTTTCATATCAATCAGCGAATGGCGCGACAATTGCTCCAGCATATGATCAAAAAATCCAATACCTGTGTGGATATCGTATTTACCGCTGCCGTCGAGATTGATTTCCAGAGAAATATCCGTCTCATTGGTTTTACGGCTAATTTTTGCGGTGCGATTGGTCGCCATTTGTTTACTCCGGGTACTCAGGGCCGAAACCCTATTAAAGCCCTCTTTAACAAGACATTATTACGAAAGCCATAACTTGCGCCAATTGAAAAAACCCATACATAGGGTGTTGGTATAACAAATAGGGCTGATTTCATGTCTGAAACTTCAAAACTTCCTTCAATGCACGCCACCACAATTGTTACTGTCCGCAAGGGCGGCAAAGTGGTGATTGCCGGTGATGGGCAGGTGAGCCTCGGGCAAACCGTGATGAAGGGCAATGCCCGCAAGGTGCGCCGCATCGGACGCGATGACGGCGTGATTACGGGATTTGCCGGTGCAACAGCCGATGCTTTCACCCTGCTTGAGCGACTTGAAAAGAAGCTCGATCAATATCCAGACCAATTAATGCGGGCCTGCGTCGAACTCGCTAAAGACTGGCGCACAGACAAATATTTGCGCAATCTTGAAGCAATGATGCTGGTGGCAGACGCTAAAGTTACCCTTTGTGTGACCGGAAATGGCGATGTGCTGGAACCCGAACAGGGCATTATGGCAATCGGATCTGGCGGAAATTACGCCCTTTCCGCCGCCAAAGCACTGCTTGATCTGGATTTAACCGCAGAAGAAATTGCCCGCAAAGCAATGAAAATTGCCTCGGAAATTTGCGTCTACACAAATGAAAACGTTGTCCTTGAAATTATGGACACCGAAGATTAAACCCAAAATACACTATTTCCTACCGGAGCCTACCATGGTCGAACTGACTTCCAATTTTTCACCGCGCGAGATCGTATCTGAACTGGACCGCTATATCATCGGCCAAAATGATGCAAAGCGGGCAGTTGCCATTGCGCTCCGCAATCGCTNGCGGCGTCAGCAATTGGAAGGGCCAATGAAGGAAGAGGTCCTGCCAAAAAACATTTTGATGATTGGACCCACGGGCGTTGGTAAAACCGAAATCGCCCGCCGTCTGGCAAAGCTTGCGGGTGCGCCCTTCATCAAGGTTGAAGCAACCAAATTCACCGAAGTTGGCTATGTGGGCCGCGATGTGGAGCAGATTATCCGCGATCTGGTGGAAGTGGGCATTTCNCTGGTGCGTGAGCGTAAACGCGAAACCGTTAAGGCCAAGGCGCATCTTTCCGCTGAAGAGCGGGTGCTTGATGCGCTGGTTGGTCCCAGTGCCGGTCCAACGACCAGAGACAGTTTTCGCAAGAAACTGCGTGATGGCTCGCTGGATGACAAGGAAATCGAGGTTGAGCNGGTCGATAATTCCAACCCCATGGGCGGAATGGAAATTCCCGGCATGCCGGGGGCTAATATTGGCGTCATGAACATCTCCGAGATGTTTGGCAAGGCCATGGGCGAACGCACTAAAACGCGCAAAACCACGGTAAAAGAATCATACGAATTACTGATCGCTGACGAGTCCGNTAAAATGCTCGACGANGAGCAAGTCGTTGCCGAAGCGATCGAATCAGTAGAAAATAACGGTATCGTTTTCCTCGACGAGATCGACAAGATTGCGGTCAGTGGAGACCGTTCATCGGGCGGTGTATCGCGCGAAGGCGTGCAACGTGATTTATTGCCATTGGTGGAGGGTACAACCGTTTCCACCAAGCATGGCTCGATCAAAACAGATCATATTTTGTTTGTGGCATCGGGCGCNTTTCATGTGTCCAAACCATCGGATNTATTGCCTGAATTACAGGGCCGCCTGCCAATCAGGGTAGAACTGCGCCCCTTGGAAAAAGAAGATTTCGCCCGGATTTTGGTAGAGCCGGAAGCAAGCTTGATCAAACAATATATCGCGCTTTTGGGCACAGAAGACGTAACNCTTGAATTCACCGACGGCGCCATTGATGCCTTGGCTGATATTGCGGTCGGGTTGAACACCACCGTTGAAAATATCGGAGCGCGTCGATTGCAAACNGTGATGGAGCGGGTATTGGACGAGATTTCATTCGAGGCATCGGACAANCCAGCNCAAACAATTGTCATTGACGCAGATTACGTTGAAAAACATCTTGGTGAACTTGCCAAGGATACGGATTTAAGCAGGTTTATTCTGTAATTTTTGCATGGTGAAGCCTCGACTTCATACACGGTTTTGTGCAATTTCATNTTTGGGGCATAAATCAGAGATTGAGATCAGGCGATGNTTAAGAAAATTTCGATATTGGCCCTCTGCGCATTTTGGGGCTTTNCTTCGTTTAGCGCCGTTCAGGCTGACCCCGTTAAGGTGCCCGCTGGCAACCGAAATGTGAAACAGCCACCGATCCCCGGTGGTTCAAAATCGCGAACCAAAGCGACNAATGGCAGTTTCGAAGCCAAATATAAAAAAATCAGAGATCACATAGCCCGNGATAAAAAACTCGCCAGAAAGATCAAAAAAGCAGCGGCCCGCTATAATATTGATCCGGTTCACATCGTCGGCGCTTTGGTCGGTGAACACACCTATAACGTGGATGCGTTGGACCACATCCAAACCTATTACGTGAAGGCAATGTCTTACCTCGGCACTGATATCAGCTTTAAATATGAGAAAGAGCATGTGCTCAAATTCGTCCAGCGCCCTCAGTTTTCAGTATGTGGCAGCTTTAATAATGAATANGATTTGTGGTCCTGCCGCGAGCGTATCTGGAACACAAAATTCCGCGGTAAAAATATTGGTGGCAAAAAATGGCCAAATAANCGCTTTGGCCGGGTGTTTTTTCAGCCTTTTTATGCCGGTCAAACCTTTGGGCTTGGACAGCTAAACCCGTTAACCGCGCTCAGCGTCAGTGATATGGTGAAAAAAACCAGCCGATTGCCAAGGCTAAGCGCCAAGAAGGCACCGCAAGTNTATAAGGCNATCATGGACCCGGATTCCACCCTGCATTATATGGCGGCAATTATCAGGGTTAGCATNGATTCCTATAAGCGTATCGCCAATATGGATATCAGNGGCAATCCCGGTATNACNGCGACGCTNTATAATTTGGGCGACGTNAAATTNCGCGCNCAACAGCTGCGNGCAAAGAATAAAAAGCGCAAGGCCGGTGGCAGAAAGCTAAAATTGCCAGAGGAAAATTACTATGGCTGGCTGGTTAATTCCAAGATGTCCGAACTGGCAAATATCATCAGATAAAGCCTAGCTCGACAGAGCCAGTAATATCCGAGCCCATGAGCGCGAACCTTTATGAAAACTGGTGAGTTCGTATTTCTCATTCGGCGAATGTATTCTGTCGTCTGCGAGCCCAAAGCCGATCAGCAGTGAATCCATACCCAATTCGCGTTTGAAATCACCCACCACGGGAATGGAACCGCCCATCGCGATCAATGCGGTTTCGCGCGACCATTCTTCCGTCAGCGCTTTGGCTGCTTTTTGCAATTCCGGCATATTATAATCCAGATGAACCGCCGGACTTCCCCCATGGCTTTTGAAGGTGACGGAACAATCCTTGGGCAGGCGCGCCTCAACAAAAGCGCGGAATGTTTTGCGAATTTTATCCGGGTTCTGCTGGCCCACCAGACGGAACGATATTTTGGCGTGTGCCTGCGAGGGAATGACGGTTTTAAACCCTTCGCCTGTATAGCCGCCCCATATTCCGTTTACTTCTGCGGTCGGACGCGTCCAGGTTTGTTCCATCACGCTACGGCCTTTTTCGCCGGCGGGAACAGAAAGCCCCACGTCGCCCAAGAATTTTTCTTCCGAAAAGCCTAATTCACCCCATTGTGCCAATACATCATCTGGAATTTCCGGCACATCGTCGTAAAAACCATCGAGCACGATACGGCCATTTTCATCGCGGATATCTGCAAGGATTTTCGATAGAATATGGATTGGATTTGCCGCCGCTGAACCATAATAACCAGAATGTAGGTCGCGGCTGGCAGCTTCAATGGTAATTTCTTCGCCCATATTACCGCGAAGCGCGGTGGCAATGGCAGGTGTTTCCCGGTCCCACATGGAGGTATCGCACACAAGCGCGAAGTCCGCTTTCAGCTCGTCTTTAAATTCATTCAAAAACGGCAATAGGGAAGGCGAACCGGATTCTTCTTCGCCCTCAAACATAATGGTAACATTGCAGGGCTGGCTGCCAGTTTCAGAAATCCATGCGCGGCAGGCCTCAACAAAAGTCATCAATTGGCCTTTGTCATCCCCTGATCCCCGGCCATAAATCTCGCTGGTGCCGTCCTCGCGTTCAATAATTTTTGGATCAAACGGCGAGCGGTCCCACAATTCCGGCGGATCAACCGGCTGCACGTCATAATGACCGTAAAACAGCACGTGCGGCGCATCTTTAACCCCGTGATAATGGGCAAGCACCATCGGATGGCCCGTGGTTTTGCAAATGCGCGATTGAAAGCCGATTTCGTTTAATTCCTTCGAAAGCCAGTCAGCGGCATCTGCGCAATTTTCTTTATAGGCGGGATCGGTAGAAATGCTCTCAATGCGCAGCAGGTCAAACAGCCGCTCTAGGGCAGTTGGCAGTCCATCATCGATTGATTTGAGAACATTATTTAGCTGGCTCATGAAATTACCCTTATGCAGAAACTGATTTCATCCAGTCTATCAGGCAAAATGGGGGAGGAATAGCGTTGAAAAGGAAGGTCCGATTGGGCCGCTGCGACCAAAGGTCGAGTGCGGGGGAGCGCAATCAGCGGCCCATATCGTGAACCGAAGCAGCAAATCACTTGGGATAATTTGCCGTTTGCTTCAGTAGTCGCCCTGAAATACTCGGGGACTGGATTTCAGAGCTTGTTGGACAACAGAGGAATATCCAACTGACTCCTATTTGGGTAGCTACACGGAGTATTTCAATATGTGTTTTCTCACGATAGTGTGAGTTAATTCAACAATTTGAAGGACGTGAAAATGGCTGCAAAAATTTCCGCAAAAAAGCATGATTATACGGTGAAAATTGAATGGACAGGCAATCGCGGCTCCGGCACCAGCGCGTATCGGGCCTATGAGCGTAATTGGGACCTGGCTACACCCGGCAAGCCCACGATCCACTGTTCAAATGACCCGCTTTTGGGCGGTAATTCTGAAAAGCATAATCCCGAAGATATGCTGATTGCAGCATTATCCTCCTGTCACATGCTTTGGTATCTGCATCTTTGCTCCGAGGCTGGCGTGGTTGTCACCAGCTATCAGGATAATCCAATTGGCGTGGGCGAGGTTGAACCCTCAGGGAAGGGCCGATTTCTGTCCGCCACACTCAAGCCGCGCATTGAAATCACCGTGGAAAGCGATGTGGAAAAAGCCATGCAATTGCACGATGAAATCCATCAATATTGCTTTGTCGCCCGTTCGGTGAATTTCCCTGTTACTTACGAGCCTGAGATCATTCAAACATAGCTGCACACCTTGCAATTGAGGCTGGCGTGAGCAATTCTCTCTTCAAATAAATCAAAACAAACTTCGCAGGAGCAACGCCGATGAAATCGGGCGATCATCTCTTTCTGGTCGACGGGTCGGCCTATATTTTCCGCGCCTATCACGCATTGCCGCCGCTAACCAGAAAAAGCGATGGCCTGCCGGTCGGTGCAGTATCTGGTTTCTGCAACATGTTATGGAAATTGTTACAGGAAGCCCGCGACACCTCTGTTGGCGTTGTCCCCACCCATTTTGCGGTGATTTTTGATTATTCCTCAAAAACATTCCGCAATGAGCTTTATCCTGAATATAAGGCCAATCGCGATGCGCCGCCGGAAGATTTGCGCCCGCAATTCGGCCTGATCAGAAAAGCCATCCGCGCCTTCAATATCCCCT
Source organism: Rhizobiaceae bacterium (assembly GCA_016764155.1). Lineage (GTDB taxonomy): Bacteria > Pseudomonadota > Alphaproteobacteria > Rhizobiales > Rhizobiaceae. The sequence continues at coordinate 3,337 of JAESSK010000242.1, read as the reverse complement.
GCATCGAGACCGAAGGTTTTGAGGCTGACGATATCATCGCCACCTACGCCAAAGAGGCGCGTGAGGCAGGTGCTGACGTCACGATCATTTCTTCCGACAAGGATTTGATGCAATTGATCGGCCCGCAGGTCATTATGTACGACACCATGAAAGACCGCAAAGTCGATGTGGAAGGCGTGTTCGAAAAATTCGGCGTCTATCCGGAGAAAATGATCGATTTGCAGGCTTTGGCTGGCGATAGCACCGATAATATTCCAGGCATCCCGGGCATTGGCCCGAAGACTGCCGCGCTGCTTTTGAATGAGTTTGGTGATCTGGAAACCTTGCTGGAACGTGCTGGTGAGATCAAACAAAACAAGCGCCGCGAAAACCTGATTGAATTTGCCGATCTCGCCAGAATTTCCAAAGAACTGGTCACCCTGCGCGATGATGTCCCCCTCGANATCCCTCTCAGCGGCCTGACGATGGAGCCGGTCAATGGGCCGATGCTTGTTTCATTCCTAAAGGCGATGCAATTCTCAGGCATTATCAAACGGGTAGCCGCTGCCACCGATACAGACGCCTCTGCCATCGAAGCCGATGTGGTGGAAGTCGATGGTTTTGAAGCAAGACGCGGCCCCGATCTCGACGCTGGAACACCGAGCGAAGGTGGAGAGACCACGGGTAGTATGACGCCGACCTCCCTTGCCGATAGTCGTAAGGTCGAGGCCTTCGGTGCTCCAATTGATAACACCAAATATGATTGCGTGAGGGATGCAAAAACCCTGCAAACATGGGTGGATATGGCTTATGAAGAAGGCTTGGTGGCTGTCGATACTGAAACTACGTCGCTTGATCCAATGGTTGCCGAATTGGTGGGAATTTCGCTTGCCATCACACCGGGAAAAGCCTGCTATATTCCGCTGACCCATAAAATTGGCATGGACGATCTTCTCGGCGGCGGTGCCGCTCCAGATCAGATGAAAACCAGCGAAGCGCTGGAAATCCTGAAACCTTTATTGGAAGACACCAGTGTCTTAAAAATCGGCCAGAATTTCAAATATGACTGGTTGATATTCTCCCAACATGGGGTTGAGCCCAAGGGTATGGATGACACCATGCTTATGTCCTACGTGCTTGATGCCGGACGCGGCGGCCACGGTATGGACGATCTGGCAAAAAAATGGCTCAATCACAACTGCCTTTCCTATAAAGAACTCACAGGAACCGGCAAATCGAAAATCACCTTTGATTATGTAGATGTTGCAAAAGCTACCGCTTATGCGGCTGAAGATGCTGATGTCACCTTGCGGCTTTGGAAGGTATTAAAACCCCGTCTGGTATCCGAAGGAATGGCAACTGTTTACGAGCGTCTTGAACGTCCGCTGATCGATGTGATCGCCAAAATGGAACAACGCGGCATTAGCGTTGACCGTCAAATCCTGTCGCGTCTTTCCGGTGAACTGGCGCAAGCTGCTGCTGGTCTTGAAGCTGAAATTCACGAAGTGGCCGGAGAGAAATTCAATATCGGGTCGCCAAAACAATTGGGCGAAATCCTGTTTGGAAAAATGGGCATTCCGGGTGGCAAAAAAACCAAAACAGGGCAATATTCAACCTCAGCCCAAGTGCTGGAAGATCTGGCCGCTGAAGGCCATGAACTGCCCTCAAAAATCGTATCATGGCGTCAGCTAACCAAACTGAAATCCACCTATACCGACGCACTGCCCGGCTATATCAATCAAAACACCAAGCGGGTGCATACGTCCTATTCCATGGCCTCCACTTCCACCGGACGTCTATCCTCGTCGGAACCAAACCTCCAGAATATCCCGATCCGCACGGTTGAAGGCCGTAAAATCCGCACTGCCTTCATTGCCAATCCCGGCAACAAACTGGTCTCCGCAGATTATTCGCAAATCGAATTGCGCATCCTTGCCCATATTGCTGATATCTCGCAGCTGAAACAAGCTTTTGCCGATGGCAAAGACATTCATGCTATGACCGCCAGCGAAATTTTCAATACGCCGATTGAAGGCATGGACCCGATGATCCGCCGTCAGGCCAAGGCAATCAATTTCGGCATCATTTACGGCATTTCCGCTTTTGGTCTCGCCAATCAGCTCAGCATTTCGCGTTCGGAAGCGAGCGACTATATCAAATTGTATTTTGAGCGTTTTCCCGGCATTCGCGACTATATGGAAAACACCAAAGCCTTTGCCCGCGAGCATGGCTATGTGGAGACGATTTTTGGCCGCCGCGCTCATTTTCCGGATTTGCAAGCCGATAAACCGGCAATGCGTGCTTTTAGTGAGCGCGCGGCAATCAACGCGCCGATACAAGGTTCCGCTGCCGATATCATTCGCCGCGCCATGGTGCGCATGGATGGGGAATTGGCAAAGGCCAATCTTTCAGCAAAAATGCTGCTTCAGGTCCACGATGAACTAATTTTTGAAGTGGTCGAAGAAGAGGTAGACGAAACCATCGCGCTGGTGCAAAAGGTAATGATTGAAGCGCCATTCCCAGCGCTAAATTTATCTGTACCTCTGCAAGTGGATGCCCGTGCCGCCAATAATTGGGACGAAGCCCACTAACACCTGAAAGAACTATATGACTAAACGTCCTTCTATGGGCACGCTCGAGTTTGTCGTGCTCTTCGGGCTGATCAATTCATTGGCAGCGCTTGGAATTGATGCATTGTTACCGGCCATGCGTGTGCTTGAAGGGGCGATGAATGTAACCGAGCCCAATCGCATTCAACTCGTCGTATCCATGTTCATTTTAGGTGCGGTATTTGGCGAATTGGTCGCTGGTCCGCTGGCCGATGCCTATGGTCGAAAAATTATTGTTCTGTCCGGTCTGGGCATCTTTTTTGCAGGATCGATAGTCTCCATGATGGCCGTCGATCTCGATCAATTATTGCTTGGCCGCATCATTCAGGGCTTTGGTGTTTCTGGCCCCAAAATTGCTTCACGCGCCATGATTCGTGATCAGTTTTCCGGCGATGCCATGGCGCGCATCATGTCGTTTATCTTCATGGTATTTATCCTTGTCCCGATGATCGCTCCAGCCATCGGCCAATGGGCAATGAATATTGCCGGTTGGGAAGCGATTTTCATCATGTATCTGATAATGGCAGGCATAGGATTTCTCTGGCTTTCCATCAGGCAGGGCGAGACCTTGTTGCCGGAAAAGAGATTACCGCTGTCAGCGTCGACTATTTTTAGAAATGTTGGCCTGATTATCCAAAACAAAAGGGTGATGGCCTATACCATCTCGGTTGGGTTCGTCTTCGGCGGCATCATCAATTATCTTGGCATCGCCCAGGCGCTGTTCTTTGATATCTACGGAATTGATCAGC
>JAESSK010000241.1 GCA_016764155.1 Rhizobiaceae bacterium | reverse complement strand
TCGCCATTGATCACGGTGAAAACACCGTCCGGAAGGCCAGCTTCCTTGAACAATCTGGCAAACCACATGGGAACACCCGGATCACGTTCGGAAGGTTTGAGAATGAATGCATTGCCACAAGCAATCGCAGGACCAGCCTTCCAAAGCGGAATCATCGCAGGGAAGTTGAACGGCGTAATTCCCGCAACCACACCAAGCGGCTGGCGCATGGAATACATATCAATGCCCGGTCCGGCGCTTTCGGTAAATTCACCCTTGAGCAAATGCGGAATACCGATGGCAAACTCAATCACTTCCAGCCCACGTTGAATATCGCCCTTGGCGTCTGGAATGGTTTTGCCATGCTCTTTTGCCAGCAATTCGGCCATTTCATCATAATCGCGATGGGCAAGTTCCAGAAACTTCATCAAAACTCTGGCGCGCTTTTGTGGGTTGGTCGCAGCCCAGCCGATTTGCGCAGCTTTTGCCGCAGCAATAGCATCATCAACCTCTTTGACAGAAGCGAGCGCCACTTGCGCCTGCACTTCTCCGGTCATCGGCAGCAATACTGGCGCTTCACGCCCGCTAGTACCATCGACTTCTTGTCCGTTAATAAAATGTCCGATTTGTCTCATAATTATTCTCCTCAAATTTCACATTCACTTTAATACAACATTTTTGAATGTCTATCGCTGGAAATTCACACTCATACGTGCAATTATGCACAACGAACCCACAAACCCAGCGGAATTAATATGAATTGGGACGATTATCGATACTTTCTGGCCGTTGCCCGAACAGGGCGCTTGAGTTCTGCTGCAAAGCAGCTCTGCGTCGATCATGCCACAGTCGGCAGGCGTGTAAAAGCGCTTGAAACATCATTAAAAATAAATCTCTTCGACCGCAGTCCGCAAGGCTATTCCCTAACCGATGACGGCCAAAGGTTGATCACCATCGCCGAGGGCATGGAAACCGGCGCGCTTCAGGCACTTTCAGAAATCAGTGGCCAAAGTAACGAACTTTCAGGCACGGTTCGGGTNGGCGCACCGGAAGGCGTATCAACTTATATCCTCGCTGATTTGGCAGCCGAACTTTGCGACAAACATCCTCAGCTGGAATTGCAAATCGTCGCCCTACCCCAGACATTTTCGCTGTCCAAACGCGAAGCCGATATNGCCATCGCNGTTTCCGCCCCCACCAGCGGTCGCTTGAAACACCGAAAAATCTGCGACTATAATCTGCACCTTTACGGNACNAAAAAATACCTCGAAACCCACCAGAAAGTCGAGTGTATCGAAGATTTAAAGCGCATTCGTGGCATCGGCTACGTGCCTGATTTGATCTACGATAAAGAGCTGGATTATATCCCCCTGCTCGGCCCGGGCATAAAACCGCACCTCACCTCCACCAGCATGCATGTGCAAATAGAAGCAACGCTCGCCCATGGCGGCGTCTGCATCCTTCATGATTTCATGGCTGTCCAATACCCAGAATTAGTGCCGGTATTGCCGGAACAAATCTCGTTTTCGCGTTCATTCTGGTACATCGTGCACGAGGATTANGCCAANCTCGAACGCATCAAAACAGTCTCCGACGCNATCATCCANCACATGCGAAAGAAAATCAGGNCCGCCGAAGCACTGATTGTNTAGGCACTCACAAAGGACATTTCTTGATTGCCCGANAACCANTATGAGCACCCAAGACTGGCAGAAATATANGACCTGAACAGCGGTTGGTCGCCGGATCGTGATTTCTACCTTTCGCTNGCGGGGACTTCGCCAAGAAAGATANTGGATATCGGCTGCGGCACCGGGNTAATTTGCCGGGCCTATGCTGAGAAGGGCCACGCAGTTACNGGCCTTGATCCNTCGCCAGCAATGCTCGAAGTGGGNAAACGCAAACCNCACGGCGAGAAAATNGACTGGGTTTGCACCTTTGCCCAATCCNACCGCTCCNNNGANTTATTCGATCTCATCATCATGACCGGNCACGCTTTCCAGGNGCTTCTTTCAGACGAAGACGTGCNTGAGACATTTGCGATGATAAGGAAACANTTAAAATCCGACGGGTCTTTGGTATTTGAATCCCGAAACCCGGAAATCGATTGGGANAAAGTATGGGATTATGATGTGGTTCTTGATTTGGATGGAGAAAAAATTCAAATGACGAACCGCCTTCTCTCAAAAAAAGGAGAGCAGATAACCCACCAACTAACCTATCAATTCCCAGATGAAACGCTGGTTTCCACCAGCACACTCCGCTTCATGCCAAAAGCAAAAATTGAAGCGTGCCTGGCCAAATCTAGATTGAAAATCGATAAATTCATGGGCGACTGGCATGGCGGCGCATTCGATGCAGCAACTTCACGNGAAATGATTTTCGTTACGAGNTCCTGCTCATAATGNGGCCTAATGGTCTCGNTCNACCGTAAAGCTCGCTGCAAATTTCAGCACATCCGCTTTTTCGCCAAAGGGTGCTAAATACCCATGCGCCTCTTCGACCAATCTGGCGGCCAGCCCCCTTGCCTTTTCCACCCCGTAAAGTCCCACCAAGGTTCCCTTGCCGCGCTCCCCATCCTTAGCGGTATTCTTGCCCATGACTTCAGCACTTGCCGTCACATCCAAAATATCATCNGCAAGTTGAAATGCCTGCCCGATGGCCTTACCAAAANTCACCAATGCCTGCTCTTCATCNANGGTCGCCTTGCCTAAAATAGCCCCGGCCTGACAGGCAAACCGGATCAACGCCCCGGTTTTCATGGCCTGCATATTGTTGATTTCAGCCTCGCCCCAATTCATATGCTCCGCATGAAGATCAAGATCCTGCCCGCCAACCATGCCCGATGGGCCGGAAGCCTTTGCCAATTCAAGCACCAGCTTTGAACGAATAGAACCATCCGCATGAGTTTTCTCATCCGCCAAAATTTCAAAAGCAAAGGTCAACAATCCGTCGCCTGCCAAAATCGCAGTCGCTTCATCAAATGCAATATGCGTGGTCGGCTTACCGCGCCTGGTATCGTCATCATCCATCGCTGGCAAATCATCATGCACCAGCGAATAACAATGCACACATTCAAGCGCCACAGCGGCACGGATTGCAACTTCATTAGAAATACCAAACATTGCCGCCGCTTCCATCAACAAAAACGGACGCAAGCGCTTTCCCCCGTCCAGTGCACCGTAGCGCATGGCGTTCTTTAAGCGCTCGGGAACCCCGTCACCATCGAGCAGGTTTTCCAGCTTCCGCTCAATCAACAAAGCGTGCGCCTTTAATTGGCCTTTAAACTCATCTGCATTCATTTGACGCTAAACCCACCCTAATTTGCGATTATTTCCGCCTGTGCTATGGCATTTGGACCTTAAATTGAGAAGATTCGCAAATACAAGGTCAAATAGTGGCAAAAGCCGGCATTAAAAAGAAGCGAAAACCTAAAAAGAAGACCGCGCTCGAAAAGCTAAAAGGTTTCTTTAGGAAGGTATTTCGATACACGGCGGCCATTGTCGCCCTTATCATTGTGCTACCATTAGCGCTCTCGGTGCTCTATCGCATCGATGGTGTAAAACCGATTTCGACCCTGATGCTAACCCGCACCCTGACCCTTAAACCGGTCAATCGCCACTGGACAGACATCGAGGATATCGCTCCCGCATTGGTTCAATCGGTCATAATGTCGGAAGACGGACAGTTCTGCATGCATAATGGCGTTGACTGGAATGAGCTCACAACCGTCATTGATGGTGTATTGGGTGGCGAAAAAACGCGTGGCGCCAGCACTTTGACCATGCAGACGGTCAAAAATCTCTTCCTTTGGAATGACCGCTCCTATCTGCGCAAAGGCCTCGAAATCCCATTGGCCTTGTGGTTTGATCTGGTCGTTCCCAAAAAACGCATTCTCGAAATTTATCTCAATATCGCCGAATGGGATGAAGTGGTT
>JAESSK010000240.1 GCA_016764155.1 Rhizobiaceae bacterium | reverse complement strand
GTAGATACGGATGGGATCGAGCAAGGGAACGGTCCAATAAATTTTTAGAAAATGAATGAGAGCCCGCAGGGCGAGCGTGGGAACCCGGCGCTAATGCGCCGCGCCTTCGCAGGCCTGAGCGCAGCGAAGATACGCCGTGAGAACAAACAAATATGCCTACCCACAGCATGAGTAGACATTGAGAACGAACAAACCCTATATCGCCAAGCCTTGAAGCAATCTTGGTTCACTTTTCGAGTTACCCGACGCCTGATCGATAAACTTGGTTTTCAAACCCGGCATCCGCTCGACCATACCAAGCCCGAAATCACGAGCTGCCCGCAATAATGGATTATCATTGGAGAAAAGCCGGTTGAGCACGTCTGTAACGATACCCATCTGTACCGTGTCGAAACGCCGCCAGGTCTGGTAGCGCTCCAATGTGGTCAGCGCACCGATATCCATGCCAAGCCGGTCTGCTTCAACAATGGTTTCGGCAAGGGCTGCAGCATCTTTAAAGCCCAGATTAAGCCCTTGGCCTGAAATCGGGTGGATCCCGTGGGCGGCGTCTCCTACCAGCGCTATCCGGTCTTTGACAAAATCGCGTGCAAGGGTCAGCCCCAACGGAAATGCTTTTACCGGCCCATCGATGGAAATCTCGCCAAGTTTATGGCCAAACCTTTGTTCCAGCTCCAGTTCAAACGATAATTCATCCATCGCCAAAAGCCGGTCGGCACTCTGCGAACTCTCGGTCCACACCAACGATGAGCGATTGCCTTTTAGCGGTAAAACGGCAAACGGTCCCGCAGGCAAAAAATGCTCTTCCGCACGGCCCTCATGGGGACGTTCATGGGCGATTGTTGTAACAATCCCTTTTTGATCATAAGGCCAGTGCACAGTTTTAATACCAGCCTGATCACGCATTTTCGAGCGCACCCCGTCCGCCGCCACGAGCAGTTTCGCCCGGTATGATATGCCTGATGCGAGTTTGATATCCACATTGGCCGGGCCTTTTTCAAAACCAAGCACGCTATCCCCGTTGATCAGTTTGATCTTCATGGAAATCGCTTTTTCACGCAGCTTTTCTACCAGTACACGATTGGGCAACATATGGGCAAAGGGCGCCGGATCATCGCCTTCTTCAGTTTGACGTTCATTAGCAAAGGTCAAAAACACCGGACGGGTAACATCGGATAATTTGCTATCGGTTATCACCATCTCGTTGATCGGCTGTGCTTCTTCAAGCAAATCCTGCCAAATACCCAGCTGATCGAGCATCCGGCTGGCCGCTGCAGCGACAGCAAAGGCCCGTTGGTCTTTTTCGTTTGCCACCACAGGAGCCGCTTCAACCACCACCACTGAAAGGTGCGGCGCACCGGCACATATGGCAACGGCTGTTGATAGGCCCACATAATTGCCACCAACAATCAAAATATCACATGTTTTCAAGTTGTTTTCCGGTTTTGCCATTTGCAACAAACCTCATTTTTCGTAAAACTTATAGACGCACCCTAAAGATAGGGTGCATTGTGAGCTTTGCCNATTGCCTTTTTTGTCACCATCAAAACGAAAAACAAAATTCATGTCCCAAGCCGTAAAAACCCTTTTAAATATTCTTGATCTAGAACCTCTGGAAGAAAACCTCTTTCGCGGCCAAAGCCCCGATGTGGGTTGGCAGCGCGTATTCGGCGGACAAGTGATCGGACAGGCCTTAGTGGCCGCTCAACGAACCGTAACCGAAGAACGAAAAGTCCATTCCCTGCACGGTTATTTCATGCGCCCCGGCGATCCAAAGGTGCCCATCATTTACGAAGTTGACCGCATCCGCGATGGCCGCAGCTTCACCACAAGGCGGGTNGTNGCNATCCAGCATGGCCACGCGATATTTTCCATGTCGTCATCGTTTCAAATACATGAAGAAGGCGGTCTAGAGCATTATATCCCGATGCCGGATATTCCAAATCCAGAGGATTTGCCCAGCGAAAAGGAACTGGCCGAACAATATATCGATCATGCGCCGGAAAATGTCCGCAAATACTGGCAGCGNGAACGCCCNATTGAAATACGCCCAACCGATCTNACCCANTATGTCAGCTCGAAAAANCTGGAGCCAAAACAACAAATCTGGTTCCGTGCCACCGGTGAATTACCNGCAAANGAGGCCATTCANCAAGCAATCCTTGCCTATGCCTCTGATATGACATTGCTGGATACCTCGCTATTTGCCCATGGCCGCGCCGTATTTGACCCGGAATTACAAGTGGCAAGCCTCGATCATGCCATGTGGTTTCACCGCCCCATAAACATGCAAGACTGGCACCTATACACNCAAGATAGCCCCAACAGTTCAGGTTCCAGAGGGTTTACCCGTGGCAGCATCTATACAAAAGAAGGCGTGTTGGTTGCCTCTGTCGCCCAAGAAGGCCTGATCCGGCTCAGAACCCGCGATAAAGGCAAAACCAGCCCTGCCGGAGGTTAGAAATTTAAGCCACACCAGATTTCAATTTTCAATAATACTATCACGGCTACATTCCCCGCGAATTTGCCGGAATATTCAGGATTTCCATTCTCATGGCAGCAATAAATGCATCAGGCGCTAATGCGCCGAGCATCGAGCGTTCAACCCTGACNGCTTATGACTANGCGCTTTATGCCACCACCGTNATNGCNTGGAGCTTCAGCTGGATTGCGATAAAAGCGCAGGTCGGCACGGTGCCGGTGCAAGTCTCTGTATTCTGGCGCTTTGCGTTAGCCGCCCTGATCATGATCATTTGGGCGGTTTTGGCAAAAAAACCCATGCGGTTTCCAATTAAAACCCATATCAAATTCTTTCTGATGGGCACGTTCATGTTCTGCATGAATTTCGCTCTGTTTTATTACGCCGCGCCCTATCTGGCTTCCGGCCTATTATCCGTCGTCTTTTCTTTGGTATCGGTTTTTAACATTTTCATAATGGCAATATTTTTGAGAAAACGCCCCGCTTCCAACATGCTTTNGGGGGCAGCTTTGGGCATAGCAGGCATCGCCATGATGTTTTGGCCCACCATCGCCGGACAAACTTTTAATACATATGCCCTGTTCGGTCTGGGTATCTGCGTCGTGGCAACGTTTTCTTTTTGCACTGGAAATCTGATTTCTGCCACCCTGCAGAAACAAGGAATTTCAACCGTTTCCGCCTCCGCTTGGGGAATGACCTATGGAGCACTCGTCAGCGGAATATTGGTCCTCATCAGCGGCGAGAGCTTCNAAATAGACTGGAGCATNACCTATATCAGTTCNCTTCTATTCCTCGCAATCGTCTCATCGGTCATCGCATTTGCAGCCTATCTCACCTTGTTNGGACGNATCGGNTCCGACCGTGCAGGCTATGCAACNTTGATGTTTCCGGTGATTGCTTTGGTNATNTCAATCTTCGTTGAAGATTACCACATGACCCTGATTGCTGGAGCAGGTTTGGTTTTTGTATTNACTGGCAATGTCTTCGTTCTGGGGCGGGCTAGAAAAAGTTAAGCCCTCAAGAGTTTACCAAACCCCGTACTCGGTCTACGATTATGCATGCTTAAAGCAACCGTCGACCGACTGGCNACTCCCTTCGCCAAACACTGGCGAGGTCAAAACGCGCTGTTTCCGACNATNGTTTTTTCGGTTCTTGGCATCACCCTNTTGNTTACNTTCATCCCCGTTCAGGCAAATTCCCTCCTCGCCGGTGCNGTTATGCTTTTAGTCTGCACAATCCTGATCTGGCAAATCGTCGGCACNTGGCGCGCAATCACAACNAATCTTGGTTCCTTCGGTGATCCCATGGCCTCATGGCTGGCTTATGGCGCGCTGGCGGTAGCCATTGCTGCAACCGGGTTTCAGGTACTTGATCAATATGCCGGAAAATTTTCTAAGCCGGCCTATTGGAAAGAAAACCTCCCAATACCNNAATTGTTAGTCAGCAAAGATGGCNNCNCCATNCACATCAATGGCGAAATNAATTTCACCACCAACACGGCCCTGCTCAACACAATCGCCAAATATCCCGATGCCAATACCGTCATCCTAGCAAGCGAAGGCGGCCTGATCTACGCAGCCCGCGCACTGGCAAATACCATCCTCGTTAAAAACCTCGATACAAAAGTAATCAAACAATGCGCCTCAGCCTGCACAATCGTNTTCATGGCAGGCAATCACCGCACAATNGNNAANGANGCAAANNTGGGCTTTCACCGATATAAATTCGAAATCCAAAACCCNATANGAAAAGCCAGCCTGAAAGACGAGCAAAAGAAGGACATTGAATTTTTCAGGAAACGCGGAGCAAGCGAAGCTTTCTTGCGGCAGGCATTCAAAATGCCTCATACCAACCTTTGGTATCCAGATATGGATACGTTATTTTCAGACGGGGTGGTGACACAACGTTGAGAGATTATTCACCATCCTCAACTCTTTCTTCTGCTTCCACCTTGTTAGCTTTCGCTGCCTGTTTTGCTTCTCTATTCTGCCGA